>CAZNMK010000044.1:0-11511 GCA_964574045.1 uncultured Roseovarius sp.
GGGGCTGCAGTCGGCCGCGGTCGGGGTCTGGGTGCTGGCCGGCGCCCGCCACGAGACGGCGGCCGAGAACGGCATCGCGCATTTCCTCGAGCACATGGCGTTCAAGGGCACGGCGCGGCGCAGCGCGCTGCAGATCGCCGAGACGATCGAGGATGTGGGCGGCTACATCAACGCCTATACCTCGCGCGAGGTGACAGCCTTTTACGCCCGGGTGCTGCAAGGCGATGTGCCGCTGGCGCTCGACGTTCTGGCCGACATCCTGCGCGCGCCGGCGTTCGACCCGCGCGAGATCGAGATCGAGCGCGGCGTGATCCTGCAGGAAATCGGCCAGGTGCTGGATACGCCCGACGACATCATCTTCGACTGGTTGCAGGAACGCGCCTATCCCGACCATCCGCTGGGCCGCACCATCCTGGGCGAGGCCGCCGGCGTGCGGGGCTTTTCCCGCGACGACCTGACCGCGTTCGTCGACCGGCACTACCGCCCGGCGCAGATGATCCTGGCCGCCGCCGGCGCGGTCGATCACGACGCGCTGGCGCGCGATGCTGAACGGTTTTTCGGCGACATGGCAAGCGGCACGACCCGCCCGGCGCCCGGCGCCCGTTTTGCCGGCGGCGAAAGCCGCCACGTCAAGCAACTGGAACAGGCCCATTTCGCGCTGGCCTTCGAGAGCCCCGACTATACCGACCCGCGCATCCACGCCGCGCAGATCTACGCCAACGCGCTGGGCGGGTCGATGTCGTCGCGGCTCTTTCAGGAGATCCGCGAACGCCGCGGGCTGTGCTACACCATCTATGCCCAGGCCGGCGCCTATTGCGACACCGGCATGATGACCATCTATGCCGGCACCTCGGCCGCGCAGATGCCCGACCTGGCGCAGATCACCATCGACGAGATGAAGCGCGCCGCCGGCGACATCAGCCTGGCCGAGCTGGAACGCGGACGCGCGCAGATGAAGGCGGGGCTCCTGATGGGGCTCGAGAGCCCCTCGAGCCGGGCAGAGCGGCTGGCGCGGATGCTGCAGATATGGGGCCGGGTGCCGCCGCTCGACGAGGTGGTGGAAAAGATCGACGCGGTCACCCTGACCGATCTGCGCGGGATCGCCGAGCGCACCATCGCCACCGCCCCCGCCGCGATGGCGCTTTACGGGCCGGTCGATGCCGCGCCGACGCTGGCGGCGCTGCAGGAAAGGCGCGCCGCCTGATGTTCCTGCCGCGCCGGAAGCTGCGGATCGAAACCGAGCGCCTGACCCTGCGAGAACCCCGGCTTTCCGACTATCGGGCGTGGTCCGCGCTGCGCCGGCAAAGCGCCGAGTTCCTGATTCCCTGGGAGCCGCAATGGGCCCGCGATCACCTGACGCGCAAGGGATTTGCCAACCGGGTCTGGTGGGCCCAGCGGTCGCTCGGCGACGGATCGGCGATGCCGCTTTTCCTGTTCCGGCGCGCGGACGACGAGCTGGTGGGGGCGATCACGCTGGACAATATCCGCCGCGGGCCGGCGCTGGCGGGCACGCTGGGCTACTGGGTGGGCGAGCCGCATGCGCGGCAGGGCTACATGCGAGAGGCGCTCAAGGGGGTCGTGCACCACGCTTTCGAGCGGCTCGACCTCAGCCGGCTCGAGGCCGCCTGCCTGCCCGAGAACCAGGCCTCGCGCCGGCTGTTGGAAACCTGCGGGTTCAAGTACGAGGGCGTCGCGCAAAGCTATCTGCAGATCGACGGACGCTGGCGGACGCATGTGCTCTATGCCGCGCTCAGGTCCGACCGCCGGGGCCGAACGCAGGCTGGCTAGCCCTCGCCCATCAGCGCGGGATCGAAGGGATAGCGGGTCAGGTTCTCGTGCCCGTCCTCGGTGATCAGCACCTGGTCCTCCAGCTTGATCGAGAAATCGCCGCCTTCCTCGCCCACCAGCGCCTCGACGCAGAGCACCATGCCCGCCTCCAGCGGATAGTCGAAGGCGCCGGGCACCGCCGCGTCGGGATAGGCAATGAGCGGCCATTCGTCGCACAGCCCCACACCGTGCATCATGCAGCCGTATTTCTGCGCCTGGAACTTGTCGTCGAGAACGTGCATGCCGCGCGACAGCTCGGGGATCATCACGCCGGGCTTGAGCATCGCCATGTTGGTCGCGATGTGCTCGTGCGCGTGGCGCATGGCGTAGATCATCGAGTTCGAGGGTTTGCGGTCGCCGATCCACCATGTCCGCGAGATGTCGACGCAGATGCCGTAGCTGCCGATCAGGTCGGTGTCGAAGGCGACGATCTCGTTCGGCTGCACGATGCGCGGGCCGCATTCCTGGAACCACGGGTTGGTGCGTTGCCCGCTGGTCAGCAGGCGGGTCTCTATCCATTCGCCGCCGCGGCGGATGTTCTCGGCGTGCAGCACCGCCCAGATGTCGTCCTCGCTGGTCCGGCCCTGCAGAACGGTTTCGCGCGCAAAGCGTTCCATCGCGGCGACCGACGTTTCGCAGGCATGCGAGGCGCAGCGCATGGCGCGGATCTCGTCGGGGCCCTTCACGCTGCGCGCCTTCTCGGTCGCTTCCTCGCCTTCCATGATCTGCAGGCCCTGCGCCTCCAGCGCCCTGAGCCCGTGCAGCATGATCTTGTCGACGGCCAGCCGCCGGTTGCCGGGCGCGTGTTCGCCTAGCAGCGCGCGCACCTCGTTGGAAAAGCTGTCCGCCGCCACGTCGACCTTGTCGCCGCGGTCGAAATAGAAGAGGTCCGCGCCGGAGCGCACCTCGCGCACCAGCGGGTTGAAGGCCGACAGAAAGGGCGAGTTCTTGTAGTCCCACATCACCATGTAACCGTCGGCGCACAGCAGCAGCGCCCGGAACGGGTTGTGGGTGTTCCACAGCTGCATGTTGGTCGAATCGGTGGCGTAGCGGATGTTGAGCGGGTCGAACAGCAGCAGACCGCCATAATCGCGCTCGACCACATGCCGCGTCAGCCGTTCCCAGCGATAGCGGCGCATCGCCTGCAGGTCGGGCAGGTCCAGCCCCGCCGCGGCCCACTCGGCAAAGGCCAGCTGCGTCGGCCCGATCTCGATCCGGTCGGCGTCGTTGGGGGTATTGTCGCCCAGCCGGTCGCCGCGGCCTGGGTCGATCTTGCGGATGTCGCGGTAATGGGCTCGCATGGCGGCGTTCCTTGGCGGCGGGGTTTTTCCGAGCCTGCCCGCCCCGGCGCCGCCCCTGCGCGTCCGTTCGCGACACCGGCCCGTATCCGAAACCGACATCCCTGCGGCATTGGCGCACATCCGTCCGGCGCGGCGGCTATGGCGCATCGCACCAGATCGGACCCGTTGCACGCCCCGGGCTTGACCCGGGGCCTCTCTTGCCAGTTGGGCGAGGCCCCGGGTCACGACCGGGGCGCGCGAGCGTTTCCGATCGAACGCGACACGTTCTCGGCAGTCGTGACCGGAAAGAAAGCGACGGGCGGGTGTCTCAACCGCCGCGCACCGCCTCGATCATCCGGGTGACATTGTCCGGGTCGGCATCGGGGGTAATTCCGTGGCCGAGGTTGAAGATGTGCGGGCCGTTGCGAAAGGCCGCGACGATGCGGCGGGTTTCGCGGATCAGCGCCTCGCCCCCGGTCACCAGGTGGCCGGGCGCCAGGTTGCCCTGCACGCAGCCCGCGACCTGCACGTTTTCGGCCGCCCATTCCGGCGTCACCGAATTGTCGAGCGCGATGCAATCGGCGCCGGTGGCGGCGTGAAATCCGACATAGCGATCGCCCGCCTCGCGCGGGAAGGCGATGACCGGGATGCCCGGATGCCGGGCCTCGAGTTCTGAAACGATCCGGCGCGCGGGCGCGATGGCGTAGCGGTCGAAGTCGGCACCCTTGAGCGATCCCGCCCAGCTGTCGAAGAGCTTGACGCATTCCGCACCGGCCCCGATCTGGGCCGAGAGGTATTCGACCGTCGCCTCGGTCAGCCGTTCGATCAGCGCATCGAACAGCGCCGGGTTTTCGGCCCTGAGCGCGTGCGCCGGCCCCTGGTCGGGCGTGCCGCGCCCGGCGATCATGTAGGTCGCCACCGTCCAGGGTGCCCCGGCAAAACCGATCAGCGTGGTCTCGGACGGCAGGGCAGAGGCAAGGTTGCGCACGGTGCCATAGACCGGCGCGAGCGTGTCGTGAATATCCTGCGGCCCCGCCAGGCGGTCGAAATCGGCCTGCGCGGCCAGGGGCGACAGCCGCGGCCCCTCGCCGGTGACGAACCACAGATCGGCGCCCAGCGCCTGCGGCAGAAGCAGGATATCGGCAAAGAGGATCGCCGCGTCGAACCCGTAGCGGCGAACGGGCTGCAGCGTCACCTCGGTCGCGAGGTCGCTGTTGTAGCAAAGCGACAGGAAATCGCCCGCCTTTTCGCGCGTGGCGCGGTATTCCGGCAGATAGCGGCCGGCCTGCCGCATCATCCACACGGGCGGAATTTCCTGCACCTCGCCGGCCAGTGCCCTGAGGATCGTTTTCGTCTGCGCCATTGCCCGGCCCTCCGTTTGGATGGGTGGTCACCCTATGGGCGTTCAATGTCAACCACCCTGCGCTTGTCAGCCGCGCCTTGCCCGTCTAGACCGGCGCCATGACCAAGGATTTGCCCACCCCCAACCGCCCGCTCAGGATTGGCACCCGCGGCTCGCCGCTGGCGCTGGCACAGGCGCACGAGACCCGCGACCGGCTGGCGGCGGCGTTCGAGCTGGACCCGGGCGCATTCGAGATCGCGGTGATCAGGACCACCGGCGACGACCGCAATCTGATCGCCACCGACACGCCGCTCAAGGTACTGGGCGGCAAGGGGCTCTTTACCCGCGAGATCGAGGAGGCGCTCATCTCGGGCGGTATCGACATCGCGGTGCATTCGATGAAGGACATGCCGGTCCTGCAGCCCGCCGGGCTGGTGCTCGACACCTATCTGCCGCGCGAGGATGTGCGCGATGCCTTCGTCTCGCCCGCGGCGGAGGGGCTGGCGGCGCTGCCCGAGGGGGCAAAGGTGGGCACCTCGTCGCTGAGGCGCCGGGCGCAGGTGCTGGTGGGCTGGCCGCATCTGCAGGTGGTGGAGTTTCGCGGCAACGTCCAGACCCGGCTGCGCAAGCTCGAACGGGGCGTGGCGGCCTGCACCTTTCTGGCGATGGCCGGGCTCAACCGGCTGGGGTGCGCCGAGGTTGCACGCCGGGCGCTGGAGCCCGAAGAGATGCTTCCGGCGGTGGCGCAGGGCGCGATCGGGATCGAGCGGCGCGCGGATGACAGCCGCGTGGCCGACATGCTGGCGGCCATCCACGACAGTCAGACCGGGCTGCGGCTGGCGGCCGAGCGGGCGTTTCTGGCCACGCTCGACGGCTCCTGCGAGACGCCTATCGCAGGGCTGGCAGAGCTTGACGGCGGCACGCTGCGCCTCAGGGGCGAAATCCTGCGCCCCGACGGCAGCGAGAGCCTCAAGGACGACGCCACCGCCCCGGTCGAGGACGGCGCCGCGCTGGGCCGCGAGATGGCGCGCCGGCTGCTGGAACGCGCGGGGCCGGGGTTCTTCGACTGGCGGGTGTAGGAGACGTCCCCGATGCGTTCATGTGCGCCCGACAAAGAACATGTTGGTCTGGCTCTTGATCGGCAGCGCAGCCACATCGCGAAACCCCGCATCGCGCAATAGCGACATCGCCTTTTCGGGCCCCATGCAGGCGCCCAGCCCCGGCCCGCCCTGCGCCAGCGACTGGGTCATGCAGTGAAACAGGCTGAAGCCGTAATAGACCGTCCCGAGCGGATGCGCGTTTTCCGCCAGCCGGTCGCCGGCGCGCGGCTCCATTACCATGATCGCGCCCGAGGGTGCCATGCGGCTGCGGATTTCCGACAGTGTCGCCTCGGGTTCGGCCAGATCGTGCAGGCAGTCGAACATAGCGGCGAAATCGAACACCGGGTCGGGTGCGAGATCGCCGATCAGCCCTTCGATGAACGTCACCTGCCGCGTGCCCGCCCGTTTGGCGGCCGCACGCGCCAGCGCTACCGACCCGGCGTCCGGATCGAACCCGGTGATGCGAGCCTTGGGATAGGCCTCTGCCAGTACCAGAGAGACCTTTCCGACCCCGCACCCGACATCCAGCGCCTGCCCTCCGGCGCCCAGCCGCGCATCGATGTCGGGCAACTGCTTCATCCAGTAGCTCGCCAGCCGGTTCGCGTAGGCGCCGCCGTTCATCAGATCGAGGGCGGCAATCCAGTCGTCGTCGAAGGCATCGAAATGCACACCGCCACCCTCGCGGAAGGCGCGCGCGACCGCCGGCGCCTGCGACAACAGCGACGGGCCGGCAAGAAAGAGCCCGCCCATGTAATGATCGGTCCCCTCGGACGCGAGCAGGAAGGCGTGTTCGAGGGGCATCGAAAAGGTACCCGTCTCTTCGTCGTGTTCGAGCCAGCCGGCCGCGGTCATGCCGTTGAGCCATTCCTCGACATAGCGCGGGGAGAGGCCGGTTCGTGTCGAGAGGGCCTCGGCGGTGACGAAAACGCCATCCGACATCGCTGCGAAGAGGCCGGATTTCAGTCCCAGATAGCCCATGCCGATGGCCATGGCGCCGGCCATGTCCCGGTAAATGGTATCGGCGAAGGCGCCGATTCTCTGCTTGTCCATGATCGCCCTCCCCCGGGTCCGGTGGCGAGGCAGCCGTCGCCACCGGGCGAGCATACCACATCCGGGTCCGGCCGGGGCGCGGAAAGCATGCTGGCGCCATGGCGACATCCCGGGGTCGAGGATGCCGGCGGAATCGGATGCCCGTTCGGTCGCGCACATCGCCGCGGCCGTCGGCCCCGCCCGGGCCATTTCGCCCTTGACGGGCGTCGGGGGCTGCCTTACCTAGCGCCTCGGTCCGGCGGAGTAGCTCAGTTGGTTAGAGCAGCGGAATCATAATCCGCGTGTCGGGGGTTCAAGTCCCTCCTCCGCTACCATTGTTCATCTTCTACAGCCGACAGATTCTGACGCCCGCCAAGGGGTCAGCGTGCGGAATTGGCCACCCGGTGCCGTTCCTGCACCGAAATCCGTGCCGGACGGCTTGCCGCCGCCGCGCCCGTTTGGCAGGGTCGCGCAACCCGATCTCGCTGGCGCTGACATGACAGACTATTTCTTGCTTGCGATTGCCGCCTTCGGCGCCGGCGTGGTCAACACCATCGCCGGCGGCGGCACCTTCCTGACCTTTCCGGCGCTGGTCTTTACCGGCGTGCCGCCCGTGGTGGCCAATGCCACCAGCGCGGTGGCGGTGTTTCCCGGCTATCTGGGCGGCGCGCTGGGGTTCCGGCGCGAACTGGCCGGGTGGGACCGCCGTGCCCTGCTGCGCCTGTGTGCGATCACGCTGGCCGGCGGGCTGGCCGGGTCGCTGTTGCTGCTGGTGTCGTCGGACCGCGCGTTTTCGGCGGTGGTGCCCTTTTTGCTGCTGTTCGCCACGCTGATCTTTCTTTTCGGCGCACGGGTTCGGGCCTGGGCCGCCCGCCATGCGCGGGCGGTAACGCCGCAAGGGGCGCTGGGGCTGTTCGCGGTCAGTATCTATGGCGGCTATTTCAACGGCGGTCTGGGCATCGTTCTGCTGGCGCTCTTTTCGCTTTGGGGGATGATGGACATCCACCGGATGAACGGGCTCAAGAACGGGCTCTCCTTTGCCCTTTCCTCGATCTCGGTCGTGACCTTCAGCGTGGCGGGGTTCGTGCAATGGCCGCAGGCCATCGCGATGATGGTCGCGGCCACGCTGGGCGGCTATGCCGGGGCGCCGATCGCGCGCGCGGCGCCGGTCTGGACGGTGCGGGCGTTCATCGCCGCCATCGGCTTCGGGATGAGCGCCGTGTTCTTCTGGCGCCTGGCTGCCGGCTGAGACCGGCAGAACAGGACCGGCGGGTCATGCAGCCGCCCTTGCGGTCTTGGCGGGTGCGCCGCGATAGTACTCCTGCGCCGCGGCCACGCCCGAGCCGAGCCGGATATCGAGGCCGAGGTCGGCCATGACCATTTCGGCGGTGGCGATGCCCGACAGCGCCATGACATCGGTCATCGAGCCCAGATGCCCGATGCGGAACACGCGCCCGGCGACCTCGCCCAGGCCGGCGCCAAGGGCGACGCCGTATTTCTCCGCCGCGTGCGTCACCACGTCGCCGGCGTTGAAGCCCTCGGGCACGACGATGGCGCTGACCGTGTCCGAGTAGAGATCGGGCGATTGCGCGCAAAGGTCGAGCCCCCAGGCATCGACCGCCCGCCGCACGCCCTCGGCGATGCGGCTATGGCGGGCGAACACGGCGTCGAGCCCTTCGCCGAGCAGCATTTCGCACGACAGTTTCAGCCCGTTCAGCAGACCCACGGCCGGGGTGTAGGGATAGCCGCTGGTGGCGTATCCCGCGGCCATGTCGCGCACGTCGAAGAAGGTGCGGGGCAGGGTGGCGCCCTCCAGCGCCGCCATCGCCTTGGGCGAAAAGCCGGTGATGGCCAGGCCGGGGGGCAGCATGAAGCCCTTCTGGCTGCCGGTGACGGCGACATCGACGCCCCATTCGTCCATGCGGAAATCCATCGAGGCGATGGAGCTGACGCCATCGACGAACAGCATCGCCGGATGGCCGGCCGCGTCGAGCGCGCGGCGCACCGCGGCGATATCGGACTTCACCCCGGTGGCGGTCTCGTTATGGGTGGCGAGGACCGCCTTGATCGCGTGGCCC
The DNA here is from genome assembly GCA_964574045.1 of uncultured Roseovarius sp. Taxonomy (GTDB): domain Bacteria; phylum Pseudomonadota; class Alphaproteobacteria; order Rhodobacterales; family Rhodobacteraceae; genus Roseovarius. Next base: position 8,657 of record CAZNMK010000044.1, read on the forward strand.
TTGTCATTGCTCAGGATTTCCTCGTAGCGGTCGGCGGGCAGGCCCGCACCCCAGGCGGCCTCGACGACCGTCACCTTGAGCCCGTGACGGTTGCACATGTCGATCCAGCGATGGCTGAACATGCCGTTGCGGGCGGCCAGCACCCCGTCGCCCGGCGACAGCGTGTTGGTCAATGCGGTTTCCCAGCCGCCGGTGCCGGTGGAGGGAAAGACGAAAACCTGCCCCGCTTCGGTTTTCAGCACCTGCTTCACCCCGGCGACCGCGGGATGCAGGATGTCCCCGAACAGGGACGAGCGGTGATCCAGCGTCGGCATGTCCACGGCCTTGCGCAGGGCCTCGGGCATGTTGGTGGGGCCGGGGATGAAAACGGGGTTCTGAAAGCTCATTGCGTGTCCTCCTTGGGCGGTTTCGGACAGGGTAGCGGATGCTTTCGGATTTGAAAATTTTTTTGAAAAACGATTTCAGAAATGTGGATATCATGATAAACGATGGAAAATCATACGGTTGCTTTTTTCGTTTGCCGGTGGTAATTTTCAATCTGATCCAGAAGATCATGATAGATCATTGCCGCGAGGCCCGAAATGCCATCCGCACGACGCCGCAGGGGCCGCCCCAAGAGTTTTGACGGCAAGGCCGTGCAGACGACGATCCAGTCGCTCGACCGGGCGCTTGACGTGCTCGATGCGCTGGCCGGCGCCGAGGGGCTGACGCTGACCGATCTGGCCGATGGGCTCGGCCAGTCGCCGGCCACGATGTACCGCGTCCTGTCGACGCTCGAGGCGCGCAGCTTTGTCGAGGTCGATCCGGTCGCGCAGACCTGGCATATCGGTGCCATGGCGTTCCGGCTGGGCTCGGCATTCCTGCGCCGCAGCGGCCTGGCCGAGCGCAGCCGCCCGGTGATGCGCGAACTGATGCTGGCCACGGGCGAAACGGCCAACCTCGGCGTGGAGCGGGACGGACGGGTGATGTTCATCGGCCAGGTCGAAACCCACGAGGCGATCCGTGCCTTCTTCGCCCCGGGCACGCTGTCGCCGATGCACGCCTCGGGCATCGGCAAGGCGCTGCTGAGCCGGTATTCCGAGGACAGGCTGACGCATTTCCTGCGCGCCCGTCCGCTCGAGCGGTTCACCCCCATGACCATCGTGTCGGCGCCGGCGCTGCGCGCCGATCTGGCGCTGATCCGGCACCGTGGCTGGGCCGTTGACGACGAGGAAAAGGCGACGGGCATGCGCTGCGTCGCCGCCCCGATCGCCGACATCTATGGCGAGGCGGTGGCCGGCATTTCCGTTTCCGGCCCGACGCAGCGGATGGACCGGTCGCGGCTCGACCGGATCGGCGCGCTGGTCGGCGCCGCGGCGGCAGAGGTGTCGCAGGGCATGGGCGCACCGCCGCAACCGGATTGACCGGCGCGCGCGGGCCGAACGTGCTCCGGCGACGCAGCGTCACGCGGGCGGTGGTGCGGATTTGTCGTGCCCGGCCCTTTCTGAGCGGTTGACTGGCGCCATGCTGCGTCGCAGCATGGCCATCGGACAGCCGCGTTCCGCGAGGATCGCACCCCGAGACCGGAGAACCGAAATGGACCGCAGCCCCCTCAGCCCGATGTTCGACCCGCAATCGGTGGCCGTGTTCGGCGCCTCCGACAGCCCCGATTCGGTGGGCGGGCGGGTCTTTGCCAATATCCGCCGCACCGGGTATGAGGGCGGGCTCTACCCGATCAACCCGCGCTACAAGACTGTCGACGGGGTCGAGTGCCTGCCCGACATCACCCATCTGCCCAGGCCGGTCGACCTGGCGGTGATCGCGACGCCGGCAGACACCGTGCCCGGGATCGTCCGCCAGTGCGGTGCCGCCGGCACCGCCCACGCCATCGTGCTCTCGGCCGGCTTCGGCGAGGGCGGTGGCCCCGGCAACGACAACGCCCGCAAGCTGACGACGGCTGCGCGGCAGGCCGGTGTGCGCTTCATGGGGCCCAACTGCGTCGGGCTGGTGCGGCCGTGGATCGGGCTCGACGCCACCTTTTTGCGCTCGCGCACGCCCGAGGGCGGGCTCGCGCTGGTGTCGCAGTCGGGCGCGCTCTGCTCGGCCATCTCCGACTGGTCGGCGCCGCACCATCTGGGCTTTTCGGCGCTGGTGTCGCTGGGCAATTCGCTCGACATCGACTTCGGCGACGTGCTGCATTTTCTCGCCGACGACCCGCGGACATCGGCGATCCTGCTTTATGTCGAGGGCGTGCGCGACGCGCCGTCGTTCCTGTCGTCGCTCAGGGGCGCCGCGCGCACCAAGCCGGTGATCGTGCTCAAGGCCGGGCGGCACGTCCAGAGTTCGAGCGCCGCGCACACCCATACCGGGGCGCTGATCGGCAACGACGCGGTCTTCGATGTGGCCCTGGCGCGCGCCGGGGCGGTGCGCGCGCAGACCTTCGGCGAACTGTTCGCGGCGGCCGAGATCCTGTCGCCCGGCAAGCGGGTGCGCGGCAACCGGCTGGGCATCGTCACCAATGGCGGCGGCGCCGGGGTGCTGGCGGCCGACCGCGCGGGCGATCTCGGCGTCGCGCTGCCGGCGCCCTCGGAAAAGACGCTCGATGCGCTCGACGCGGCGCTGCCGCCCTTCTGGTCGCGCGCCAATCCGGTCGATATCCTCGGCGACGCCGCGCCCGCCGATTTCGCCGCCGCGGTCGGCGCGGCGCTGGAAGAGCCCCAATTCGACGGCGTCCTGGTGATGCTGACGCCGCAGGCGATGACCGATGCGACGGCGGCGGCGCAGGCGGTGATCGACGCAATTCCCGAACGCACGAAAAAGCCGGTGCTGGCCTGCTGGATGGGCGAGACGGCCGTGACCGAGGGGCGCAAGCTGCT
>CAZNMK010000045.1:0-11507 GCA_964574045.1 uncultured Roseovarius sp.
GCTCAGGGCGCCACACCGATCAGAATGAGCGGGACCGGGGGCGTGCTGCGCCCTTGCCGGATGAGGTTGTAAAGCTCTCCCTCGTAATAGCCCGGGCCAGATGACATTTCCGTCTGCAGTTCTTTCATCGGCAAGATCTCAATCCCAAGGTCAATAACGTCTCCGACAAAGAAAGCCATGTGCTTGACGAAAAGGTCGAAGGCGACGAACGCGTATATTCCGAACTGCACCTCGACCGCTACCCTGTCCTTGACGAAATCCGTCTGGTTGTAAGAGTAGATCGGCTCTTCTCCGGCCGCCTCGATCGCCTTCTTCTGCTCGTCGGTCGGAAGGGTCATCGTGGCGCGGATCAATTGGGCTTTCCTGGTGACCCAGTAGGATGTTCGGGATTCTTTCCACGCCCGTTTGCGAAATTCCTCGCCCATCGACTTGTTCATTTCTTTAGGCGAGAACAGATGCTTGCCGATCATGCCCCGTTCGCGTGAGACCTTCTTGGTGAGGGCATGCGCATCCACGTCGAAGATCGAAGCCCGGATTTCCTCCCACAGGTTAGGTTTGTGAACGAGAAGGTATTCAAGTCCATTAAGATGTGAATGGGTTTCGACGATGCGCATCAATGCCCTCCGCGAGGCAGCGAGGGATCATAGATGGGCTTGTCGAGAGGGCGTGTCTTGAGGGTGCCCGCCTGTAGGTTCCGGATACGTTCCCGAGCGACCGAGACATACTCGGCTGAAAGATCGCAGCCGTAACCTGCTCGACCATGCATGAGGGCCGCTAGAACACTGCTTCCTACACCGACATACGGGTCGAGTACGCAGTCGCCTGCATTGGTCATCGCAAGGACCAATCGTTCGACAAGTGCGACAGGGAACTGGCAAGGATGAATGGTTTTCTCGACATGATTGCTCTTGACGTTGGGAATATCCCATACGTCTGATGGGTTCTTGCCTAGCGGGTTGCCCGACAGCTTGCCGGCATTTGGACCCTTGAAGTGTTTCTTGCCGGGGTACTTCGATGGCACGCGTACCGCGTCAAGGTTAAAGGTGTAATCCTCGGACTTGGTGAACCACAGAATCGTCTCATGCCTGCCTGAAAACCGCTTGCTGCAATGCAACCCGTGACCGAAATGCCAGACGATCCTGTTCCGCAATTGCAAGCCGAAGGACTTGAAAACGGGATAGAGCAGCGCATCGAGAGGAAATACCTCGCCTTCGTCAACGTGGTTCCCGACCTGCCAGCATATCGATCCACGACTGGAAAGAACTCTGACACACTCCGAAATGATAAGCCTTTGATCCTGAAGGTACTGCTCCAGCGACCGTTTCTTTTCGTATGATTTGCCGATGTTATAGGGGGGCGACGTCACGATCAGGTCGATGCTTTTATCCCTGAACTGCTTTACAAAGTCGATGTTGTCACAGACAGCGAGGCCGTGATCCAAATCCGGCTCTGGAAATTTCGGTTCCAACAAGTCTTTCATTGTGCTTCACTGATCAGGTTTCATGGGATGGCAATTTCATTTCAAGGCGACCTGCGGCGCGACAGGCGCTTGTGTTCCGGCGCCACCTTGCCGGTGCGGTTGACGAACCGCCAGGGTGGGTCGGCCATGACCGTTCCGAACCGGTCGCTGCCCAGAAAATCGGCCAGATGCTGTGAGGGGTCATTCGTCATGACACAACTTATAGTCCTATCCGGGGCCGGTTGTCATGCCACTTTGCAGCGGCGACCGTGCCAGAACATTAGTAGAACGAAAATCGTTAAACAAGTCTTGCCGCCACCTCCTTGCCGCCGGGGCCGCGACGGAAGGTGAAGCAGGCCGCGTTTAAGGCTATGATCGGCCTTGTTCCCAAGCCGCGAAAGGGTTCGTCCATGCGTTTCGACCCCGAGCGGGCGGCGATCCGTTTCGGTTGCGGGTTGTCGCCCTCGATGCCGCCGCCCGCCTCGGCCGCGGCGATGCTGGCGCTCCTGACCGGACCCGACCGGGCGGCGGAGCGGTTCCCGGTCCCCGGCTTTCAGGCCGCGGTCGCGAACCACCTCGACCGGCGCGCCGCGCGCAAGGCGCTGCGGCGGGCGGGCACCGAGACCGAGCGCAAGGCCGCGCGCAAGCGCGTCCGCAAGATCGCGCGCAAGGCCCGGCGCGAGGCCGCCGGGTGGCTGGCGCAGACGCTCTTGCGCCGGGCGCTGGCCGAGGACGGGCTGCGCGAGCGGCTGGCGGCGTTCTGGGCCGACCACTTCACCGCGTTCGAGCGCGGCGGGCCGCTGCGCCATGCCCATGTCCTCTATGCCGAGGAGGCGATCCGCCCGCATGTGGCGGGGCGCTTTTCCGACATGCTGCGGGCGGCGGCGACGCACCCGCTGATGCTGCGCTATCTCGACCAGGCCCGGTCGATGGGGCCGGGCAGCCCGGCCGCGAAGAAGCGCCCCGGGCGGGGCCTGAACGAGAACCTCGCCCGCGAGATGCTGGAACTGCACACGCTGGGGGTGGCGGGGCCCTATACCCAGGCGGATGTGCGCGAGCTGGCCGAGCTGCTGACCGGGCTCAGCTACGATCTGAAGGGGGGCTTTCGCTTTCGCCCGAACATGGCCGAACCGGGCGCCGAAACGGTTCTGTCGGTCAGCTATGGCGGTCCCCGTGCGCGGCTCGACGACATCCTGTCCGCGCTCGACGACCTGGCGCGGCACCCGGCCACGGCGGCGCATATCGCGGACAAGCTGGCGGTGCATTTCGTCTCCGACACGCCCGATGCGGGGCTGGTGGCGGCGATGACCGCGCGGTACCTGGCCACCGACGGCGACCTGGCCGCGGTCTGCGGCGAGATGCTGGCCCACCCGGCGGCATGGGGCGACGCGCCGGGCAACGTGAAACAGCCGATGGATTTCGTGGGCTCGGCGCTGCGCGCGCTCGACATCGTGCCGGCGCACCTGCCGGCGGGCAACGCGCGCAAGATGCGGCGGCTCTTCGATCTGCCGCTGACGCTGATGGGGCAGCCCTGGGGCCAGCCCGCCGGCCCCGACGGCTGGCCCGAGCGCGATGCCGACTGGATCACGCCGCAGCGCCTGGCGGCGCGGCTGGGCTGGGCGATGACGGCGCCCTTCGCGCTCATGGGCGTGCTGCCCGATCCGCGCGAGTTCGTGCAGGCCGCGCTGGGCCGGTCCGCGCCCGAGGCGGTGCGCCTTGCCGCCGCCGCCGCCGAAACCCGCGCCGAGGGGGTGGGCGTCGTGCTGGCCTCGCCCGCCTTTCAGCGGCTCTAGGAGGAGAGACACCATGCCCCACGCCCCGCAGTCCCGGCGCGTCTTTCTGACCCGGTCGCTGGCCCTTGGCTGTTCGCTGGCCGCCAGCCCGCTGGCGACGCCCGTCACCTTGGCCAGCGCGCCGTGGCAGAACCGGCTGGTGGTGATCGTCTTGCGCGGGGGGCTCGACGGGCTCGATGCGGTGCGCCCGGTGGGGGCGCCGGAATTCGCCGCCCTGCGCGCGCCGCTCCTGCAGGGGGCGGTGCCGGACGAAACCGACCTCGACGGGTTCTTCGCGCTGCACCCGGCGCTGATGCCGCTGATGCCGCTCTGGCGGGCGGGAGAGATGGGGTTTGCCCATGCCGTCTCGACCCCATACCGCGACCAGCGCAGCCATTTCGACGGGCAGGACCTGCTGGAGGCGGGCACGCAGGCGCTGGCGCGCGGTGGCGTGCGCGACGGCTGGCTCAACCGGCTGCTGCAGTCGGTGCCGGGGGTCGAGGCCACGACCGCCTATGCCATCGGGCGCTCGGACATGGTGCTGACGCGGGGCGAGGCCGACTTCGCCAACTGGTCGCCCGAGGCGGCGCTGCCGCTCAGCCCGCAGGCCGAGCGGCTGATCGACCTGGTGATGCATGACGACCCGCTCTTTCGCGACGCCACGCGCGAGGCGGTCGCGCTGTCGCAGGCCAGCCTCGCCGCGGAGACGGGGCGGGGCGGCCAGCCCGAGGACAGCGCCGGAATGATGCAGGCGATGGCCGACAGCATGTCCGCGGCCGGGCGCGGCGGCGGGATCGAGGAAATCGCCCGCTTCGCGGCCGGCAGGCTGCGCCAGGAGACGCGGATCGCGGCGTTTTCGCTGGGCGGGTTCGACACCCACGCCGCGCAGGGGCGCGGGCTGGCCCGTGCGCTGGCCGATCTTGCTGCCGCGATCCTCGCGCTGCGGGCGGGGCTGGGGCCGGTGTGGGAGCGTACCGCGGTGATGGCGATGACCGAGTTCGGCCGCACCGCGCGCGCCAACGGCACCGGCGGCACCGATCACGGCACCGCCGGCGCGATGCTGTTCTTCGGCGGGGCGCTCAGGGGCGGGCGCGTGGTGGCGGACTGGCCCGGCCTGGCCGAAGCCGACCTTTATGCCGGGCGCGACCTGATGCCGACGCGCGACCTGCGCGCGCTCGCGGGCTGGGTGATGCGCCCGCTTTTCGGGCTGGAGGCCGGGCTGATCGAGCGAACCGTCTTTCCCGGCATCGAGATGGGTCCCGATCCAGGGTTGATAAGCTGAGGCGATTTTCGTGTTCAAATCGTCGGGGCTTGGCCTATGGTGGCGACGACAAGCGAGGGCAAGGCGAGGATTCCATGACCGACGAACGCCCGCTGGGGGCGCCTGTCCCGGGCTGGACACCGCCGCCGCGCCCCGATGGCGGGGCGATGCAGGGCCGCTACGCGCGGCTGGAACGGCTGGATGCCGAGCGTCACGCCGCGCTGCTCTACCAGGCGTTCGACGGCCATGACGAGGTCTGGGACTACATGCCCGACGGGCCCTTTGCCTCGGCGGCGCAGTTTCACCGCTGGGTCCGCGGCGCGATGGCGCGGGAGGACGCCCTCTTTCACGCGATCCAGGATCTCGACAGCGGCGAATACGGCGGCTTTGCCTCCTATCTGCGGATCCAGCCCGGGGCGGGCTCGATCGAGGTGGGCTACATCGCTCTCGCGCCGCAATTGCAGCGCACCCGCGCGGCGACCGAGGCGATGCATCTGATGATGACATGGGCGTTCGAGGCCGGCTATCGCCGCTATGAATGGAAATGCGACGCGCTGAACCGCCCGTCGCGCCGCGCGGCACAGCGGCTGGGCTTCAGCTACGAGGGCGTTTTCCGGCAGGCCACCGTGGTCAAGGGCCGCAACCGCGACACCGCCTGGTTTTCGGCGATCGACAGCGAATGGCCGGCGCTGGACGAGGCGTTTCGCCTGTGGCTCGGCCCGGCGAATTTCGACGCCCGGGGCCGGCAGCGCGAACGGCTGAGCGATCTGACCCGGCTGGTGCGCGCCGCCGGCGATCCGGAACTGGCCTGACGCAGCCCGCCCTGCGCGCCGGTGCTTGCACCGCTGCCTGCAGGCGGTCATAACGGGGCCGTTCCAGCCAGCGAGGATGCCCCATGATCGGACGCCTGAACCATGTCGCCATCGCCGTGCCCGACCTGCAGGCCGCGGCCGAACAATACCGCAGCGTGCTGGGCGCGAATGTGGGCGCGCCGCAGGACGAACCCGACCACGGCGTCACGGTCATCTTCATCGAGTTGCCCAACACCAAGATCGAACTGCTCTATCCGCTGGGCGACGAAAGCCCGATCAGGGGGTTTCTGGAAAAGAACCCCGCCGGCGGCATCCACCATATCTGCTACGAGGTCGAGGATATCCTCGCCGCGCGCGACCGGCTCAGGGCCGCAGGCGCGCGCGTGCTGGGCTCGGGCGAGCCCAGGATCGGCGCCCACGGCAAGCCGGTGCTGTTCCTGCATCCCAAGGATTTCCAGGGCACGCTGGTGGAGCTGGAACAGGTCTGATGAGCATCGCCTCTGCCATCGTCCTGTTCCTGGTGATCTGGTTCATGACCTTTCTCACCGTGCTGCCGATCCGCATCCAGACCCAGGACGAGGCGGGGCGCGTGTTGCCGGGCACGCATTCCGGTTCGCCCGAGCGGCACCACCTGAAACGAAAGATACTGATCGCCACCGGCGTGGCCGCGGTGTTGTGGGCCGCGATCTTTGCCATCGTCGTCACCGGCACGGTGACGGTGCGCGATATCGACATGTTCGACCGCATGGGCCCGGCGGCCGAAGAGGGCGCCTGACCAACCGCCACCACGCCAGAGCGGGTCGCAACCGATCGGATTCATGCCCGCCCCGGCCTTCGAGCCGGGGCCTTTGTGCTGGCGGGATGAGGTCCCGGGTCAAGCCCGGGACGGGTGTTTCGGATTGGACGCGACACACGCTAGTGGGTGGCGGTGGCCGAGAAGACGTTGATCACCAGGATACCGGCGATGATCAGCCCCATGCCCAGCATGGCGGCCAGGTCGATGCCCTGCCGGAAAATCACCCAGCCCAGGGCGGCGGTCAGGCAGATGCCCAGCCCCGACCAGATGGCGTAGGTGATGCCGAGGGGCAGGTATTTCAGAACGATGGTAAAGAGGTAGAAGGCCGAGCCGAAGCCGATCACGACGCCGAGGGACGGCCAGAGCCGGGTGAACTGCTGACTGGCCTGCAGCGAGGTCGAGCCGAGCCCCTCGAAGAGCACGGCGAGGATGAGAAGCAGATAGGCATGGGACATTGAAGGCGCCTCCGGACGTGTGTCGGCGCCCATAAGGCGGCGGTCGGCGCATGCTCGTCAACCCCTCTCGGTTCGGGTCCGCGCGGCGCCGCCGCACGTTCGGGCGGGGCGGGCCTGCCTGCCCGCCATCGCCCTCATTCCCGGCTCAGCCGGCCAGCGCCTTGTTCAGGTTCTCGTCGACCTTTTCGAGAAAGCCCATCGTCGTCAGCCACCCCTGGTCGGGGCCGACGAGCAGCGCCAGGTCCTTGGTCATGTGGCCCGATTCGACGGTATCGACCACCACCCGTTCCAGCGTCTCGGCGAAATGCATCAGCCGGTCGTTGCCGTCGAGCTTGGCGCGGTGCTTCAATCCGCCGGTCCAGGCGTAGATCGAGGCGATCGAGTTGGTCGAGGTCTCCTCGCCCTTCTGGTGCTGGCGGTAGTGGCGGGTGACGGTGCCGTGCGCCGCCTCGGCCTCGACGATCTTGCCGTCGGGCGTCATCAGCTGGCTGGTCATCAGCCCGAGGCTGCCGAAGCCCTGCGCCACGGTGTCGGACTGCACGTCGCCATCGTAGTTCTTGCACGCCCAGACGAAGCCGCCGTTCCATTTCATCGCGCAGGCGACCATGTCGTCGATCAGCCGGTGCTCATAGGTGATCCCGGCCTTCTTGAACTTGTCGGCGAATTCCTTGTCGAACACCTGCTGAAAGAGGATCATGAACTGGCCGTCATACTGCTTGAGGATGGTGTTCTTGGTCGAAAGATACAGCGGCCAGCCCATGCCGAGGGCGTAGTTCATCGAGGCGCGCGCGAAATCGCGGATCGAATCGTCGAGGTTGTACATGCCCATGTAGACGCCCGAGGAAGGGGCCTTGAACACCTCTTCCTCGATCACGGTGCCGTCCTCGCCCACGAACTTCATGCTCAGCGTGCCCGCGCCGGGAAACTTGATGTCGGTGGCGCGGTACTGATCGCCGAATGCGTGGCGGCCGATGACGATGGGCTGGGTCCAGCCCGGCACCAGGCGGGGCACGTTGCGGCAGATGATCGGCGCGCGGAAAACCACCCCGCCGAGGATGTTGCGGATGGTGCCGTTGGGGCTGCGCCACATCTTCTTGAGGCCGAATTCCTCGACCCGCGCCTCGTCGGGGGTGATGGTCGCGCATTTGACCGCGACGCCCACTTCCCTGGTCTTTTCGGCGGCATCGACGGTGATCCGGTCCTCGGTGCGGTCGCGTTCCTCGATACCGAGATCGTAGTAGAGAAGATCGACGTCGAGATAGGGCAGGATCAGTTTCTTCTTGATGAAATCCCAGATGATCCGGGTCATCTCGTCGCCGTCCATCTCGACGATGGGGTTTTCTACCTTGATCTTGGACATGGGCGTGGCCTCTTGGGGGTTGATTGCGTCTCTCGGAGCATGCCGTATTACAAAAGACCGGCGTTGAAAAGTGCTGTATACTGTTGCATGCGAAAAGTTGCGCAGGGTGTCGGCACACGCCGCGGACCCTGTGTCAGTACCTCTCCAGCCGCCGCAGCGCCAGCATCAGGGCCAGGGCGACGACCGCCATCGTCACGATGCCGACGGCCAGCGGCAGGGGCGTGCCGTCGAACGCGAGTCCCACCGGGACCGCCAGCAGCACCGACAGCACGGTCGATGCCGCGCCGACGGCGCTGGCGGCCATGCCGGCGATATGGCCCAGGGGCTCCATCGCCATGGCGTTGAGGTTGCCGATGGTCAGACCCGCCTGGTAGAAGATGCCGACCTGCCACAGGAAAAACAGGTAAAACAGCGTATCTCCGCCCGGCACCGCCAGCAGGGCCGCGATCATGCCGCCCGACAGCGCGATCTGGATCGCCAGCATCGTCGTCACCAGAAACCGCATCCCCAGCCGCATCACCAGCGCCGCGTTGAGAAAGCTCGACGTGCCGGCGATGATGGCGCAGGCGCCGAACCAGGCCGGAAAGCTGTCGCCGCGGCCAAAGCTGACCTCGTAGACCTGCTGCACCGAGGAAAGCATGGCAAAGAGCATCCCGTAGCAAAGCGCCTGCACCAGGATCGAGATGCGAACCGAAGCGTGGGAAAAGACCTCTGCCACCGCTGCGCCCAGCGCGCCCGGCCGGAACGGGCGGCGCAGGTCGCGCGGCAGCGGCTCCGGCAGGCGTACCATCACCCACAGCGTCGAAAGCGCCGAGAAGATCGCGAACGAGGCGAAGATGCTGCGCCAGCCGCCCGCCGCCATGATCGCCGCCCCCAGGAGCGGCGCGAGCGCCGGCACCAGCGTGAAGACGATCATCACGAACGACATCAGCCGCGCCATTTCGCGCCCCGAATAGAGGTCGCGGATGATGGCCAAGGTGACGACGCGCGGCCCGGCGGCGCCGATGCCCTGCAAGAGCCGCGCCGCCAGGATCAGTTCGAGCGACGGCGAGGACCACGCCAGCGCCGCCGAGGCGATGTAGATGCCCGCCCCGGTCACGACCACCGGCTTGCGCCCGAACGTGTCCGACAGCGGGCCGGTGACGAAGGTGCCCAGCCCCATGCCGAGGATGAAGGTAGTGACGATCAGCTGCGCCTCGTTGCGGTCCTCGGGCACGAGTTCGCCGCCGATGGTGTGCAGCGCGGGCAGCATCGCGTCGATGGAAAAGGCGATGGTGGCGAACATCATCGCCATCATCGCAACGAACTCGATGGTTCCTGGGCCGTCGGCGCGGCCGGCGCGGCGCGGGGTCATGTGCGGTGGTCGTCGCTACTTGCGTCCGGCCCGGATTGGCGGGTTTCGGAGGGTGCGTTCCCAGGCCGGCGGCGGCGCCGCAGCCTGCGGGCGACCGCATAGGCGGCAACCTGCTGGATGACCAGCGCAAAGACGCCGAGGCCGAGAAAGATCATCACCGTGGTGCCGATCTTGCCGGCGGCGGTGGCCGGCACGAGGCTGCCGTAACCGACGGTGGAAAGCGTCACCACGGTAAAGAAGTAGGCGTCGAGCCAGCTCCAGCCCTCGACATGGCGAAAGAACACCGTGCCGCCCGCAAGGATCAGCAGCAGCGTCGACAGCAAGGCGATGCCGGGGCCCGGGTTCATGCCCCTGCCGCGCCTCCCCGCGCCAATCGGTCGCCGATCTCGTCGATTACCCTTATCCACAGCTCCGGCGGCTGGCAGCCCGGCACCGCGTGTTGCCCCGCGACGATGAAGGTCGGCACGCCCGTTATCCCCATTTCACGAAATTTCCGGTCCTGGCTGCGGATATTTTCGGCATCGACATCGGATTCGAGCAATTTCATCACCACCGCCGCATCCATGCCGGCGCTGTCGGCTATGTCGGCAAGGACCTCTTTATCCCCAATGTCGCGCCCGTCCTGAAAGTAGGCCCGAAAGAGCGCCATCGCCACCGGCATCTGCCGGTCCTCGATGCCGGCCCAGTGGATCAGGCGGTGCGCGTCCAGCGTGTTGGGCGTGCGTTCGATGGCGGCGAAGTCGATCGTCAGCCCGGCCTCTTGGGCGCGTTCCAGCACCGGCGCATAGGCGCGTGCCGCGGCCTCGCGCCCGCCGAACTTGGTTTCCAGGTAGGTGCGGCGGTCCATGCCGCCCGCGGGCATGTCGGGGTTGAGCTGAAAGGGATGCCAGCGAATGGTGAACGGGTGGTGCGGGCGCTCGGCCAGCGCCCGGTCGAGCAGGGTCTTGCCGATATAGCACCAGGGGCAGATCGGGTCCGAGATGATGTCAAGACTGACCATGACGCGCCTTGTAGATCGGCCGCAATTCGCGGCGCAGGATTTTGCCGTTGGCGCCGGTGGGCAGCGCGTCGAGATGATAGTAACCGCGCGGGCACTTGTATCCCGCCAGCCGTTCGGCCGCAAACGCGGCGAGTTCGTCCTCGGGCAAGGGTTCGGGCCCCGTGTAGAAGGCCATGATCAGGCGGGCGTCCTGTTTGACCTCGACATCGGTCACGGCCGCCTGAACGATCCCGGGATGGGTGTTGAGCACCGCCTCGACCTCGAGCGGCGAGACGCGGTAGCCGCCGGCGTTCATCATGTCGTCGGCCCGGCCCAGATAGGCGATGGCGCCATCGGCGCCCATCGCGCCCTGATCGCCGGTCAGGAACCAGTCGCCGCGAAAGCGCCCGGCGGTGGCCTCGGGGGCGCCCAGGTATTCCAGCATCAGTCCCGGGTCCGAGCGGTGCACGGCGATGGTGCCCTCCTGCCCCAGGGGCACGGGACCGTCTGCGCCAAGGATCGCCACCCGGCGGCCCGGCTGCGGAAAACCCAGGCCGCCCTTGGGCGCCGGCCGGCCCGGCGCGGCCGAGATGAAGGTCGAGCATTCCGACATGCCGTAGGCCTCGAAGATCGGCGTGCCGGTGGCCGCCTCCCACGCCGCGCGGATGGTGTCGGACAGCTTTTCGCCGGCTGAAAGGCCGTGGCGCAGGCGCGGCAGGTCCAGCCGCTGGCCGGGTTTCAGGAACTTTCGGTAAACCCCCGGCGCGGCAGCGAAAATCGTGGCGTCGTGGCGTTTGAGCAAGAGCGGCAGATGCACCGGGTCCAGCCCCGCCTCGGGGATCAGCGCGGTGGCGCCGGCGGTCCACGGATCCATCAGCCCGGTGCCCAGCGTGTAGGTCCAGTTGAAGGCGCCCGCGTGCAGCAGGCGGTCGCCCTCGCCCAGCCCGTACCAGCCCTGCATCATCATCTGCCGCGCCCAGATCGCGCGGTGGGCATGGACCACCGCGCGCGGCGTGCCCGAGGTGCCCGAGGTGTAGATGACGTACCCCGGCCGGTCGGGATCGCCCATCGCGAACTCTGCGGGCGGCAGATCGTGCATCGCCCGCAGCGCGTCGGGGTCCAGCACCGCGATGCCGGTCGGCGGGCAGGCGACCGCGGGATCGCGCAGGATCGCGCCGGGCGCGACGGTGGCGATGATGTCCGTGACCTCGGGCGCGGTCAGCGCCGCGGAGGTGGGTACCGGCACCAGCCCCGCGGCG
>CAZNMK010000046.1:0-3268 GCA_964574045.1 uncultured Roseovarius sp.
CCCGGGCCGGCATCGGCCAGCGCCTGCGCCAGCGCGCGCAGCCTTGCGGCGGCACTGCCCGCCTCCGTGGCGGCCGCGTCGGTCGCGGCCATCGCGGCGGCCTCCCACCTTGCCAGGACCTGGGCGTGAAGGTCGGGCACGTCGCGGAAATGCCAGTAGAACGACCCCTTGGTCGTCTGCATGTGCCGGGCCAGCGGCTCGGCCTTCAGGGCGCCGGCGCCGCGGTCGGCAAGGACGGCTTCGGCGGCGGCAAGCCAGTCTTCGCGGCTCAGTCGTGTTTTCGCGGCGGTCGGTGTCATGCCGCGGGGCATACGCGGGCGTATCCGCCAGCGCAAGGGCCAGCCGGTGCCCGCAGACGGGTCCGCGCCACCGCGCCGGCCGATCAGGCACTTGACGCCCGGCGATACGGCTGTACCCAACTGTTGGCGCCGGGCGTGCCGCAGGGCCAGGCGGCGGCAGGTGCAATGGCAACGGGAGCGATGCGATGATCCACTACGTTCGTGACGGAGGCGGGCTGCGGCCCGAGACCGCCGCCGGGGCCGCCGAGGCGGCGGTCTGGACCGATCTGGAAGAGCCGGAGGCCGACATGCTGGCGCGGCTGTCGGCGCAGTACGGGATGCAGTTGCCGACGCGCGAGGATCAGGAAGAGATCGAGCATTCGTCGCGGCTTTATCTCGACAACGGCGTGCCGGTCATGACCGTGCTGCTGCCGTCGCGCGCCGACAAGGACGACATGCGGATCGGGCCGGTCTCTTTCGTGCTGCTGCCCGACCGGCTGGTGACCATCCGGCATCACGATCCGCGCCCCTTCGCGACCTTTCCGGGCAGGGCCGGACACGCGTCGCACGGGGCCGCCACGCCCGAGGCGGTGCTGATCGGCCTGCTGGAGGAAATCATCGACCGGCTGGCCGACATAACCGAGCAGTCGGGCCGCGAGATCGACCGGACCGCCAAGCGCATATTCGGCCCCGAAACCCTGCGGACGGAACAATTCCGCACCGCCCTGCGCGAGATCGGCCGCGCCGACGGGCGGGTGATGCAGCTGCGCGAAAGCCTGATGACGATCGAGCGGATGCTGGGATTCCTGGGGCCGGCGATGGACGGGCGCAAGACCGGCAGGCCGCTGCGCGCGACGCTGAAATCGCAATACCGCGACGTGCGCACCGTCGCCGAACAGGCCGGATACCTGCAGCAGAAGACGGCCTTCATGCTCGATGCCGCGCTGGGCCTCATCAACATCGAGCAGAACGCCATCATCAAGATATTCTCTGTCGCGGCGGTGGCGTTTCTGCCGCCGACGCTGGTGGCATCGATCTACGGGATGAACTTTGCCCGCATGCCCGAACTGCAATGGCCCCTGGGCTATCCGCTGGCGGTCGCGGCGATGGTGCTGTCGGCGGCGGTGCCGCTCTGGTTCTTCCGGCGGCGCGGTTGGCTCTGATGCCGCAGGGACGGAACGGCGGGCGCGCATCGCCCCGCGCCGGCAGCGGCACGTGCGCCGGGGCGCTCATTGGCGTCACCGGCCCCTCGGGCGTCGGCAAGGACAGCCTGATCGAGGCCCTCGTCGCGGCGCGGCCGGACCTGCGGCGGGTGCGGCGCGCGATCACCCGGCCCGAAGCGGCGGGCGGCGAGCCCTTCGAGGGCGTCAGCGAAGGGGAATTCGCCCGCCGCCGCGACGCGGGCGAATTTGCGCTCTGCTGGTCCGCGCACGGGCTGCACTACGGCGTGCCCGCCGCGCTGCGGGGGCAGCTGGCGACGGGGCAGACCTGCCTCGTCAACCTGTCCCGCGCCGTTCTGCCCGAGGCGCAACGCCTGTTCAGCCCGTTCCTGACGCTGCACCTGACCGCCCCGGCAACGGTGCTGCAAGAGCGGCTGGCGGCACGGGGGCGCGAGGATGCGGGCGCGATCGCGGCGCGGCTGGAACGCGCCGGCAACGCGCTGCCGCCGGGGCTGTCGCGGGTCGTCGAGGTGGCCAATGACGGCCCGCTCGGGGCGACCGTGGCGCGGGTGCTGGCCGCGTTTCAGGCCGAGAGGATATGACGGTCTATCAGGTGAAAGCGGCCTTCGTCGTCTTCGCCCGCCAGGCCGAGCCCGTCGACGGCGAAGGGCGCGGGCAGCACGCCTTGCAACGCATCCTCCAGCACCGCCTGCGCCGTCGCCATCTGCGCCTCTGCCAGCGTGCCCGTCAGCGTCATGTGAAAGCGGAACTCCCCCATCACACAGGGCGAACCCCAGCGCATCAGCAGCGCCTCCTGCGCGGGGGTCAGGCCCGCGGCGCGGCGGCGGCGCAGTTCGACGTCGCCGGGCGGCGCGCGGAAGACGTCGAGCGTTTCCACCGCCATCGCCGCCAGCCCGCATAGCTGGGCGGTGTCGCCCACGGGCAGCAGCGCCAGGAACCCGCCCAGCCGGCCGAGCGCCAGCCCGTCCAGCGCCACCGGCGGCATCTGGACGCACAGCGCGGCGAGCGCGGTGTTCAGCGCCTCGGCGTCTTGTCCCCGCGCCAGCCGGAAGGGCGGCTTGACGGTGGCGTGAAACCCGTAGCGGCGCGGGGCCTCGGTAATTTCGGCCAGCGGCGCCGGCAGGCCCGCCGGTGCCGGCTGTTCTACCGCGCGGCCCGCCGCGATGTCCCAGCCCAGCCATCTTGCGCCGAACCGGGCCAATGCCGGATCGGACGGGGTGTAGTAGACGGCGTAGCGGCGGAATTCCATCTGCCTGCCCTTCCCTTTGCAATGGCGCGCGCAAGATCGGACCAGGGATGACACGTAAAACCGTTCTCGCCAATGCCGACCCGGCGCTGCCCGGCCCGGCCTTCACCGAAGCATCGCTGAAGCAGATCGCCCGGCCGTGCGGGGCAATCCGCATCCCAGGTGGCGCGGGCGGCGCGGCGATTGCCGCAGCGGCCGACAGCCCGGCGGGCACGTTCGGCGAGGCTGTCGCGGGTCGTCGAGGCGGTGAATGGCGGCCCTGAGCTGTCGTTCGTGTAGAGTCCGAACGACAGCCTGTACCAGTTACCTGAATCCAGAATTCGCAACATCGACCGACTGCTCCCGGATCGCTTGCGATCCGGTTCGCGCCCGGCCCCGCCCCGTCACGCCAAAGGTGTGCCTCCGGCACGACGCGGGCGCGAAATGATCCCTACGTTTCAAACTGTTGCGCCACTTCGCTTGACTGCGCCGTCGGTCCAGGCTCAACGGCGCCCGCCCTCGGGGGCGGGCGCGAACCTCTGTTGCGCCCGGATTTCAATGTGCCGGACCATAATTCCATATGA
>CAZNMK010000046.1:3278-11438 GCA_964574045.1 uncultured Roseovarius sp.
CGCAAAGCGGACATCATCCCCGGACACGTCGGGCGGGCAGTGCAAATACCTCCTGCGTGGAAGACGACAGGGAAACCGGGTAAGCTGATCTAGGGATCAGCGACGCGGGAGGCACAAGCATTGTGGGATGGGCCAATCAGTTGGGTTGGTAACCCTTGGGCGAGTTTCTCTCAGTGGTGGGATCAGAACTTGATTGTTTTCGCGCGCGATGAGTACGCCTGTAGAAGTCATGACTTCTACGAAACAACCTATCGGCTGTCTCCAAACCTTCTGTGCTTGAAGTCTGGATAACCGCCAAGGGTCATCCCCGAACTATGCAAAGCCCGTTTTCCGCGCATTTCGGGCGTTGGTCTTGTATGCGGCGAAAGCCCGCGCCCCAACCGCCATTCACACCTCCCCCGCCCTTGTCCCCGTCCTCGGCGACCCGTATCTAGGGCGCAACAGCGAACGCAACCCGAACCCCGGAGAAAACCATGTTCAAGGGACTGGGCCAGATGGGCGACATGGCCAAGATGATGAAGGCCGCCCAGGAGATGCAGCAGAAGATGGCCGCCCTCCAGGAAGAGATGCACCGCATCACCGTCGAAGGGCAGTCCGGCGCCGGGCTGGTGCGCGCCACCTGCACGGCGAAGGGAGAGCTGAAGTCGCTCGACATCGACCCCTCGATCTTCAACGCCGACGACAAGGAGGTGGCCGAGGACCTGATCCTCGCCGCGATCAAGGACGCCCAGGCCAGGGCCGCCGACCGCGCCAAGGAGGAAATGGGCAGGATCGCCGAGGGCATGGGCCTGCCCAGGGACATGGACCTGCCGTTCTGAGGCGGCCGCGCGCATGAGCCCCACCCGCGACATCGAGGCGCTGATCGACCTGATGGCCCGGCTGCCCGGGCTCGGGCCGCGCTCGGCCCGGCGCGCGGTGCTGCAGCTCGTGCGCAAGCGCGAGATGCTGCTGGCGCCGCTGGCCGCGCAGATGCAAAGGGTCGCGGAAACGGCGCGGGAATGCATCCGCTGCGGCAACATCGGCACCGCCGAGATCTGCCACATCTGCGCCGACGAGCGCCGCGCCAACGGCCAGATCTGCGTGGTCGGGGACGTCGCCGACCTGTGGGCGCTGGAACGCGCCGGCGTCTTTCGCGGGCGCTATCACGTGCTGGGCGGCACGCTCAGCGCGCTCGACCAGGTCGGGCCGGACGAGCTGCGCATCCCCGCCCTGATCGCCCGCGTCGCCGACGAGGGCGCGACCGAGGTGATCCTGGCGCTCAATGCCACCGTCGACGGCCAGACCACCGCCCATTACATCGCCGACCGGCTCGAAGGGCGGGTGCGCCTGACCTCGCTGGCGCAGGGCGTGCCGGTGGGGGGCGAGCTCGACTATCTCGACGACGGCACCATCGGCGCCGCGCTGAGCGCCCGCAAGGACATCTGAGCGGCGGC
Organism: uncultured Roseovarius sp.; assembly: GCA_964574045.1. Classification (GTDB taxonomy): domain Bacteria; phylum Pseudomonadota; class Alphaproteobacteria; order Rhodobacterales; family Rhodobacteraceae; genus Roseovarius. The sequence goes on from CAZNMK010000046.1 coordinate 4,712, forward strand.
GCCGTGGACGTACGTCAGCGGCCGGTATCGTCGTCCCCGTCGTCGTCTTCGTCCGCGTCGGGCAGGTTGAAGAAGCTGTCGGCGTCGATCTCGTCCTCTTCCTCTTTCCCGTCGCTGCCGCCCGACAGGCTGAAGGTTTCCAGCCCTTCGATGGCGGTGGGCATCTTCGGCTCGGGCGGCATGCCGAGGCTCTGCTCGGTCGACAACAGCTTGCGCCGCTCGTCGTCGTCCATCGTCGCGCCCTCGGCGGTCTTCTTCGCGGCGGCCTTCTGCACGGCGGCGTCGAGTTCGGATTGCTTGCACAGGCCCAGCGCCACCGGGTCGATCGGCTGCATGTTCGAGATGTTCCAGTGCGTGCGTTCGCGGATCGACTGGATCGTGGGCTTGGTGGTGCCGACCAGCCGGGCGATCTGGGCGTCGGCCAGCTCGGGGTGGAACTTGACCAGCCACAGGATCGCGTTGGGGCGGTCCTGGCGCTTGGAGAGCGGCGTATAGCGCGGGCCGCGGCGTTTTTCCTCGCCCTCGGCGGCGGGGTTGTGCTTGAGCCGCAGCTTGTGGGTGGGGTCCTTTTCGGCCTTTTCGATCTCTTCCTGCGTCAGCTGGTTGTTGGCGATGGGGTCGAACCCCTTGACGCCGGCGGCGACGTCGCCATCGGCGATGCCCTGGATCTCGAGTTCGTGCATGCCGACGAAATCGGCGATCTGCCGAAAGCCGATGGTGGTGTTGTCGATCAGCCAGACGGCCGTCGCCTTGGTCATGAGCGGTTTTGCCATCTTTCACCTTTCCTTGACGCAAACCTTCCCCGTCGCCTGAAATGGCGGCCCCGCGGGGGGCAAGTTTCCGTTGTCGGGGAACCTCGCGCGTATATAGTCGCCCGCGGCGAAAAAGGAAAGGGCCGAATACCGGCATGAAACGTCTGGCCGCCGTGCTGTTCGTGTGGGCGTCCGCCGCCCTTGCCGGTGGCGAGCGTGCCGGCGAGTTCGACTATTACGTGCTCTCGCTCAGCTGGTCGCCGACATGGTGCGCGCTCGAGGGCGACGCGCGCGGCGCCGATCAGTGCCGCCGGGGCGGCGGGGCGGGCTGGATGCTGCACGGACTCTGGCCGCAATACGATCGCGGCTGGCCGTCGCACTGCCCCTCGGCCCGCACCCCGCCCTCGCGCGCGACGACGGCGGCGATGGCCGATATCATGGGCTCGCCCGGCCTGGCCTGGTATCAGTGGAAGAAGCATGGCAGTTGTTCGGGGTTGTCGGGGGCGGACTATTTCGCGCTTGCGCGCCATGCCTATGACAGCGTCAACCGTCCCGACATCTTTCGCAAGCTGCAAGACCCGGTACGCCTGCCGGCCTCGGTGGTCGAGGAGGCGTTTCTCGAGGCCAACCCGGGCTGGACGGCGGACATGCTGACCGTCACCTGCCGCGAGGGGCGGATACAAGAGGCACGCCTTTGCCTGACAAGGGGGCTGGAGCCGGTGCCCTGCGGGCGCGACGCGGTCCGGGATTGCCGGATGAAGGACGCGCTGTTCGATCCGATCCGGTAATCATGAACTGAAAAAGCAAAGCAGATCAGGAGCATCCATGCCTGCCCTCGTATCCTTCCGAAGCGTCGTCGAACCGTCCGAATGCGATTTTCTGGGCCACATGAACGTATCGCGTTACTTCGTGGCCTGTTCGGATGGGGTGTTTGCCATCCAGGCCGAAATGGGCCTGACGGCGCAGGACATGCGAACAGGCCGCCGGCTGTCATTCGCGGTGGTGCATGCCGAAAGCGACTTTCGTGCGGAATTGTCCGCGGGCGAGTCGATCTATCTGGAAACCGAGGTTGTGGAGATCGGCACCAGGTCGATGACGTTCCGGCACAGGCTCTACGCCGTGGACGGCCGGAAACTGGCTTTCGAGACCCTGTTCAAATGCGTGATGCTATCGCTGGAGGACCGCACGGCGAAACCCGTTCCCGATGACGTCAGGGAAAAGGCGGCGAGGTGGCTGGTCAAGGCGTGAGCCGCGGGATTCAGAAGAGCCGCGTCACCAGCACCACGACCGCCAGCGGCCACATGAGGACATGCAGCACGTGGTCGAACCAGTTGCTGCTGCCCCAGCCCATGACCCAGGCCGCCTGTCCCAGCACCGCGACGAGCGCCAGGAACCAGTTGCCGGTCGCGAACCCGTAGGCGCAGAGCGCCAGCACCATCGCCGCCACCGGAACGGGCGCATAGCCGAGGCGATAGACATCCACCGGCACCGCCCCGAAGGCGGCGGCGAGAAAGCCTGTGTAGAGGATGAGGAACGCCGCCAGCTCCCAGCTGGCGAAACCCGGCACCGGCACGCCCAGCCTGACCGCGACATCGCGCAGCGCCAGCGCCGGCAGCATCGTGCCCATTGGCGCCAGCAGCGCCACCGCGCCGCCCACCGCCACGCTGTCGCGAAGGGCCAGCACCAGCCCCGCGCCCGCCGCCGCCCCGAGCCCGGCGGCGAGCCCCGGCGCCACAACCCAGCCGGCGAGCGCGAAGACCGCCCAGCCCGTGAGCACCGCCAGCGCGGCCGAGGCCCCGATCCCGGTCATTGCGCCGCCACCCAGGCGGGGTTGAAGACATGCGCGACGACGCCGCGCTTGGTGCCCCTGGAATAGGCAAGTACGATCTCGCCGCCCGGCAGGCGCCGCAGCATCGGGTAGCGCAGCGCGCCCGCGCCCTCGAAGATGCGCAGCACCCGCCAGTCGGCGCCCTCTTCGGTGCCAAGGATCAGGCGCAGCCTTTGCGGGTTTTCGGCCTCGTCGTTGATGGCCATCAGGATACTTCCGTCGCCGAGGTTCAGCGCCGCCACCGGCGAGCTGGGGTTTTCGATCCCCGAGGGCGCGGCGGGCGACCAGCTTTGCCCGCCATCCTGGGTCCGGCTGATCAGCAGCTGGTGGCTGGGGCCGAAATCGCGCAGGAAGGCCAGCGCCCGGGTCTCGTCCAGCGCCACGATCATCGGCTGAATGGGCTTGCCCGCGCCGCGTGCGGCGGCAATCCGGCGTGTATCGCGCACCCGGCCCCGCGCGTCGAGGCGCGCCAGCAGGCCATAGGTCGCGCCCATCTCGAAATAGGCGGGCAGGGCGTGGGTGCCGTCCGCGTATTCCACCATCGGCGATTTCACCAGGTTCGAGCGGCCCAGCACCGGCGAGAGGTTCAGCTTGCGCGCCCATTCGGGCCGCCCGCCAGCCATGCGCACATCCGCGACAGAGGCCATCGCCCAGCCGCCGACCGACGCCACGGTGGCATAAAGCGCGCCCGGCACGCCCTCGTTTTCGATCGTGTTGCCCAGCGTTACTACCGCCTGTCGCGGCACCATCGCCGCGCCCAGATCGCCGCGCGTCAAGAGCAGATGCACAGGCCCCGCCTGCCAGCCCTCCGCGCCGCGGGAAAACGATGCGGCGTGGATATCGACATCGGCCTGCGCCTCGGCCGAGCCCTGAAACCACAGCAGGTCGAAACCCTCGGGCGTCAGCCGGACCGCCGGCGAATGCGCCTGCCCGGTCTCGAGGGTGTAGTCGAAGACGGTCTCGAAGATCGGCGCGCCCGCCGCCGTCGCCGGCGCGGGCGGGGCAAAGCGCCAGACGGGCGGCGTATCGGTCCTGATCGCCCACAGGCTCAGGCACAGGCTGAGAACCGCCAGCCCCAGGATCGCCGCCTGCGCCGCGCCCACCGCCTCAGCCCACCCTGAGGACGATCTTGCCGATATGCCCGCCCGCCTCCATCCGTGCATGGGCCTTGCCCGCATCCGCCAGCGCGAATTCCGAATCGATCACCGGCGCGACCCGGCCGGGCGCGATCAGGGGCCAGACATTGGCGCGCAGGGCCTCGGCGATGCCGGCCTTGGCCTCGTCGCTCTGCGGGCGCAGGGTCGAGCCGGTGATCGTCAGCCGCCGCGTCATCACCTGGGCGAAATTCAGCGTCACTTTGGACCCCTGCAGAAAGGCGATCTGCACCAGCCGGCCATCGTCGGCGAGGGATTTCACATTGCGCGGCAGGTAATCGCCGCCGACCATGTCGAGGATCAGGTCGGCGCCGCCCTCGGCGCGCAGTACCTCGACGAAATCCTCCTCGCGGTAGTCGATCGCCCGCTCGGCGCCCAGTTCGACGCATTTCGCGCATTTTTCGGCCGAACCGGCGGTGGCGAAGACCCGCGCGCCGAACGCGCGCGCCAGCTGAATCGCGGTGGTGCCGATACCCGACGAGCCGCCATGCACCAGAAAGCGTTCGCCGCCGCGCAGCCGCCCGCGCTGAAAGACGTTGTGCCAGACGGTGAAAAAGGTCTCGGGCAGGCACGCGGCCTCGCGCAGACCGAGCCCGGCGGGCACCGCCAGGCAGTGCGCCGCGGGTGTGGCGACGTATTCCGCATAGCCGCCGCCGGGCAATAGCGCGCAGACCTCGTCGCCCACGGCCCAGCCGGCGACGCCCGGCCCGACCGCCGCGATCCGGCCGGCGGCCTCGAGCCCCGGCAGGTCGCTGGCGCCCGGCGGCGGGGCGTACATCCCCGCGCGTTGCAGCGCGTCGGGCCGGTTGACGCCGGCGAACGCCACCTCGATCACCACCTCGCCGTGACCCGGCACCGGCACCGGGCGCGTCGCCGGCTGCAACACCTCCGGCCCGCCGGGCTCGGCGATCTCGATCGCGGTCATCGTCTCAGTCATGCCTGCTTTCCTCGTGTTCCGGTGTCGACCAGCTGCCCGGCATGCCGGCGCCGGGCGGCCCCTTGGGCGGCCTGATGGACCCCAGAAAGGCGAGCGGCCCGCGCATCAGCCCCGCCACCAGCGGGTTGTCGCGTGTCCGCGCCTTGACCTTTTCGATCTGCATCACGTCGGCGATGCGGCGGTCGAGAAAGGCCCAGGTGCGGGCGTGTCCCTCGCTGTCGTCGCCCAGCCAGTAGAGCACGGTCGAGCCGTAGACCGCCGACAGCGTGGCGCGCTTGGTGTACCAGTTCACATCGTCGGCGTTGTCGCCCAGTGCCGTCCAGATGCGGTCGGTGGTGCGCCACAGCGCCTGCGCCCCGTCGAGCGCGTGCCGGGGCAGCGCGAAAAGCGTCATGCCGCGGCGCACCAGCTCCCTGTCGTCGGCCGCCTCGATCCTGAGGCGGACCGCCAGCGCCACCTTGTCGCGAAAGCGCATGTCGGCCATGTCGGTGCTGTCGAGGCGGCGCAGCATCTCGGCATCGCCCGCTTCGTGATAGGCCAGCGCCAGATCGACCGCGCCGCGCGGGCAGACCGCGCGCGCCAGCGCCGGGTCGAGGCCGGCCTCCGCCACCGCGGCGCGGAATGCGGTCTCGCTCCAGCCGTCGAAGGGGACATGCAGCCTCGCCGCGTCCAGAAGTCTCGCTTTCACGTCGCTGTCGGTCATCCCTGCCTCTCCTGCCCGGCGCGCCCACCCTAGACAAACTAATTCCGCTTTGCTATACGGCGACTTCCTGCATTTTCCATGCAACTCCAACCCAGAAAGGTGGTGAAAACCACATGCAGGTCAGTGTTCGCGACAACAATGTCGATCAGGCGCTCCGCGCCCTCAAGAAAAAGCTGCAGCGCGAAGGCGTGTTCCGTGAAATGAAGCTCAAGCAGCATTTCGAGAAACCGTCGGAAAAACGCGCGCGCGAAAAGGCCGAGGCCATCCGCCGCGCCCGCAAGCTGGCGCGCAAGAAGGCCCAGCGCGAAGGTCTGCTCTGAGCCGAGCCGGCCGATGATCGGCAAGCGATCCACGACGACCCCCGGCATCTGTGTCCGGGGGTTTGTCATTTCTCCCCTTACGCGTTCCTTTGGGGTTCCCGAGACATGAAAACCGAAATCCTGATCGACCGGCTGGCGCTGGCCCTGATCGCGATCGCGCTGGCGGCCGCGGTCGCGATCGCGCAGGTCTCGCCCGAGTATTTCCGCGACGAATTCGCGGCCGAGGACCGGCTGGTCGAGAACGGGACGGCGATTTTCCTGCTTGTCGCGGCGCTGGTGCTTTTGCGGCGGGCGGCGCGGTTCGCCGGGCAGGGCATTCGCATAGCCGCAGGCCTGACCGTGCTTTACGCCTTGCTGTTCGTCTTTGCCGCCGGCGAGGAAATCTCCTGGGGACAGCGCATTTTCGGCTGGGGCACGCCGGAGTTCTTTGCCGAGAACAACTATCAGAACGAAACCAGCCTGCATAACCTGACGGTGGGCGGGTACCGGCTGGGCCGGACGCTGTTCGGCAGCGTCCTGACCGCGGTGCTGCTGCTCTATCTGGTGGTGCTGCCGCTCCTTTATACGCGTGTTGCGGCCATCGCGCGGCTCGCGGACCGGCTGGCGGTGCCGGTGCCGCGGCTGCATCACGGCGCCATTGCGGTGCTGGCCAGCCTGATCGTCGCCGCCATCGACGCGCGCCGCAACTGGGAGGTCTACGAGCTGGTGTTCGCGCTCCTGGCGGTGTCGATCTTCTTGCGTCCGCAAACGCGGGGTGCGGACGGCTGAGTGCGTCCCGGGCGCAACGTCGGACCCGGCGGGGCGGTCCCGAGGCTTGCCTGTGCCAGGCGCCCGCAATAGCTAGGCCCGGAGACGACACGCAGGACAAGCCATCATGACGCAACGGATCGACTGGTTTCTGGTCGCCATCGCCGGGGTGCTGGCGCTTTCGGTCGGCATCCATCTGTGGGATCCGATCTTTTTCGTCAGCCCGTTCGCGTCCGAGGACGGGGTGATGGAATACGCCACCATCGTCTTTCTCGCCCTGAGCGGC
>CAZNMK010000047.1:0-11410 GCA_964574045.1 uncultured Roseovarius sp.
CCGGGCCACAGGTGCTCGATCAGGCGGTCGCGCGGCACCGGGCTTTCGGGCCGCATCGCCAGGATCTTGAGCACCGATACGGCGGCCTTGCGCTGCCAGCGTTCGGCCGGAACGTGCCGCTCGTTCAGCGTGGCCGAGAAGGTTCCCAGCATCCTGATGTGAAGCGGCTGCGGCAACGGCCGCGCCGCGCCCCTCTCGTCGAGGCGATGCACGAAGATCAGCGCGCGCGTTGCCGGCATGCCGGCCGATTCCGCCGCGGGCACCACCAGCGAACTCAGGCAAACGCGCACCGGCGCCGGGCCCGGCCCGTGTATCAGGCAATCGTCGACGCCGAAGGGCTTGCCGCCGCCGAAGCAGACCGCGCCGTGACAGTCGGGTCCGCACAGGGGTTCGCCGGATGGAAGCTCGGCCGACACTACGTCGCAACAGCGGCGGCCGATCGCCTCTGCCGCGGCCAGTCCGAACAGGCGCTCGGCCGCTCGGTTCCAGGCCAGAATGCTCAGCCCCTCGGAGATGGCGAAAGCCGCCTCCGACGACAACGACACGAATTCGTGGGCCCCGATCATCAACGACCCCGATTCTGCTGGCAGGCGCGTGCCCGCGCACCGCACAGTCTACAAGGGAAGGGGCGAACCGACAGTCCCGGCCCTGCGCCGTTTCGTCGCACGACCGTCCCGCGGAGCCGTTCGGATGCGGCCGTTGCCGGTCGGCCGCGGGCAAAGCGGACGCCCGATCCGTTTCTTGCCCGGCTCTCGCTTCATGGCGGCAAGGGGCGCGGTCCCCGTTCGCGCAGCGGCGGTTTTCCTGCCTCGCACGGATCGGCGATACGAAGGTCGATGAACTCGCCAGGGGTCTGGAGGCGTGAGACGGACGGATTGTCCGGCGCCAGCCCCCGGTCCGTCCCGGTTTCCGCCCGGGCAGGGCAAGGCGATGGGTGTCGTCGCGGCGCAGGAACGTCTCGCTCGCGTTGGCCGCCCTTGCGTCTGATCTGGACCCGGCAGGCACCGGAGGGGAGTTTGGCGATGGATATGCAGAGGTGGCTCGGTTCGTTTGAACGGTTTCGAACCGTTTTCAGGGGGATTTTCCAATCGGTTGTGCCGCGACCGGGATCGATCGGGCTGGGTTGAGATATGCCTGATCGGGAGTCTGCCCGTCCAGCGATGAATGCGGTCTCCTTGCGTTGTAGAACGCCAGATACCGGCCATGACTTTCGCGGGCGACCGAGACGCTGCCAACCCCATCGCGCGCGCGCAGGCCGCCACACAGACCGAAAGGAACGATGGCCAGCCCCGCAGCCAGTGTCATACCCGACTGTCCCTCTCAACCGGCTTCGTTCAGCAGCGCGATTTCCTCCTGCGTCGGGGCGGGATCGGCCAGGATGGCGCAGTCGGGACGGTGATCTCCGGCGCAGGCGTCGACCAGGTGCGCAAGGGTCGCGCGCATCTGCGTCAACTCCGCGATCTTCCTGTCGATCCGGCCAAGGTGCGATTCGGCTATCTGCTTGACCTCGGCGCTGGTGCGGTCTTCGTCCTTGTAGAGCTTCAGCAGATTCCGGCAATCCTCGATGCTGAACCCAAGCGCGCGGGCCCGGCCGAGGAACGCCAGCTTGTGCACGTCGCGGTCGCGAAAGCTGCGATAGCCGTTGGCGCTGCGCAGGGGCTTGACCAGTCCGATATCCTCGTAATAGCGGATCGTCTTTGCCGGCAGGCCGGAGCGGTTCGCGACATCGCCGACGTTCATGTCAAAGTCCTCCTTATTCGGCTGGGGCAGGGGAAAGTGCGGCGGCGGGACGGACCATCCGCGTCTCGTCCATTGCGGGGGATACGCGGCGAAGCCTGAGCGCGTTGGTCAGCACGAAGATCGAAGAGAGCGCCATGGCGCCCGCGGCCAGGACCGGCGACAGAAGCAGGCCGAGAGCTGGGTAAAGCACGCCCGCCGCGACCGGGATCAGCGCCACGTTGTAGCCGAAGGCCCAAAAGAGGTTCTGCTTGATATTGCGCATGGTGCGGGTCGATACCCGATACGCGTTCACCACGCCGCGCAGATCGCCCGACATCAGCACCACATCGGCCGATTCAATCGCCACGTCGGTGCCGGTGCCGATGGCGATGCCCACATCCGCATGCGCAAGCGCGGGCGCATCGTTGATCCCGTCGCCGACGAAGGCCACCTGCCGCCCGCCGTCGCGCAGATCGTCCAGCGCCGCGACCTTGCCGTCGGGCAGAACGCCGGCGATCACCCGGTCGATACCGGTCTCGCGGGCGATGGCATCGGCCGTCTCGCGCTTGTCGCCGGTGATCATGGCGACCTTCAGCCCCAGATCGTGCAGCGCGCCGATGGCCGCCGCGCTCGAGGGTTTCACCGGGTCGGCCACCGCGATCACGGCGGCTACCCGCCCGTCGATGGCGGCGAAGAGCGCGGTGCGGCCCTGTTCGGCAAGGCGCCGTTCTGCATCGGCCAATGGACCGATCTCCAGCCCTTCGCGGGTCATCAGGCGATCGGCCCCGACCAGAACATCACGCCCTGCGACCTGCGCGCGCACGCCGTGGCCGGTAATCGACTCGAAGCTCTCCACCTCATGCCGCGCCACGCCCTCACTGCGCGCCGCGCGCACGATGGCGTCGGCGATGGGATGTTCCGATTGCGCCTCGACCGCCGCCACCAGCGCCAGGATCTCGGCCCGGTCGAACCCGTCCGAAAGCACCATGTCGGTCAGTTCCGGGCGGCCTTCGGTCACGGTGCCGGTCTTGTCGAGCGCCACCACATCGACGCCCGAGAGTTGCTGCAGTGCATCGCCCTTGCGAAAGAGCACCCCCATCTCAGCGGCGCGCCCGGTACCGACCATGATCGAGGTGGGCGTGGCCAGACCCATCGCGCAGGGGCAGGCGATGATCAGCACCGACACCCCCGCCACCAGCGCATGGGACAGCGCGGGAGAGGGGCCGACGACCAGCCAGACCAGAACCGTCGCCGCCGCGAAAGCCATCACCGCCGGCACGAACCACAGCGTGATCCTGTCGACCATGCCCTGGACCGGCAGCCTGGCGCCCTGCGCCTCTTCGACCATGCGGATGATCTGGGCCAGCGTGGTATCGGCGCCGATGCGGGTCGCCCGGAACTGGAAGGCGCCGCTGCCATTGACCGTGCCGCCGGTGACCGGATCACCCGCGCCCTTGGCCACCGGCACCGGCTCGCCGGTGATCATGCTTTCGTCGACATGGGCGCTGCCTTCGGTCACTTCGCCGTCCACGGCGATCCGCTCGCCGGGGCGCACGACAAGGATGTCGCCGGTGCGGATCCGCTCGATGGCAACGTCCTGCGGTTCGCCATCCACCAGCACCCGCGCGGTGCGGGCCTGAAGCCCCACAAGTTTCTGGATTGCGGCCCCGGTGCGGCCCTTGGCGCGCGCCTCCATCCACCGGCCGAGAAGGATCAGCACGACGATCACCGCCGCCGCCTCGAAATAGACCGCGCGGGCAGCTTCCGGCAGCAGCGCGGGGGCGAAGAGCGCCACGAGCGAGTAGAGATAGGCCGCCGATGTGCCGACCGCGACGAGGCTGTTCATGTCCGGCGTGCCCCTGAAGAGGGCCGGGAAGCCCTTGGTGTAAAAGGCGCGGCCGGGCCAGAACAACACCACCGTGGTCAGCACGAACTGGATCAGCCAGCTGGTTTGGTGGCCGATGGTGCGGCCGATCAGATCATGCATGCCGGGGACCACATGCGCGCCCATTTCCAGCAGGAAGACGGGCAGGGCGAACGCCGCGGCCAGCACGGTCTTGCGGGCCATGGCCCGGGCCTCATCGTCCTTGCGCGCGCCGCGATCCGCCGGGGCGGCTTCGTCTGCGGGTTCGGCCGGGTAGCCCGCATCCTCGGCCGCCTTCAGCAAATCCCCAAGTTCCACCGCCCCTTCGGCATAGGTGACGGTCGCGGTCTCCGAGGCGAGGTTGACGTTCACGTCCAGCACCCCCGGTACCAAAGCCAGCGCCTTGTCCACGCGCCCCACGCAAGAGGCGCAGGACATCGAGGCCACGTTCAGACGCACGCTTCGGGTCCGCGCCGGATAGCCCGCCTCATCGAGCGCCGTCATGATATCGGAAATCCTGTCTGCTCCATCGACCTCGGCCTGCACGGTCTCGCTGGCGAGGTTCACACGGACATCCTCGACGCCCGAAAGCGCCGACAGCGTCCGCTCGACCCGTCCGACGCAGGACGCGCAGGACATGTTCTGTACGGAAAGCCGAAGGGGGTGCGGGGATGGCATGGCGGGCTCCTGATGGTGTTTGCCTGCAGATAGGGTTTCCACCAGCTGGAAGGTCAATGGGTGCCGAAAATTTTCCTGCCCCGGCCTTGACCTTCCCACGGAGGAAGACCTCACTTGAAGGAACACTCAAAGGAGACAGACATGACCAGATTGAGCGTTCCGGACATGACCTGCGGGCACTGCACCGCCGCCATCGAGAAGGCGATCAAGGCAATCGATCCAACGGCCAGGGTTTCGTGTGATCTCGGCACCCACAATGTCGATGTGCAGAGCGCTCTCAGCGGGCAGGCCCTGTCCGAGGCAATCCGCGATGCCGGGTACGACGTGACGGCACCGGCCGCGACCTGACACGATGAGTGGCGCCGGTTACCCCGTCGCCATTTCAACATGTGATCTGATGCGCGAGATCGATCGCGTTCCCGTGCCTTGCCGATCACGCGAGCCGGCGTTCCGTTGAACGCCGGGCGCCTGGATCAGGCGGATTGTCAATCTTTCTCTCTCTGGGCCTCGGCGGCGCTGCGTTCGGCCTGAATCTTCCGTTGCCGGGCCGGCCAGGTGGATTTGATATAGGCGAGGATGCTCCAAATCTGATCGTCGGTCAGCTGGTCGCCAAAACCCGGCATGCCGCTCGCGAAGTCGATATCCAGTGCGGCGAGGACCGCCTTGCCGCCTAGTCTGGTGTAGTCGAAGAGCATGCGGTCGGGGTGATGCCAGGTATGGCCCGTCTCGTCATGCGGCGGAGCTGGCAACGCGCCGTCCGGTCCCGGCGAGCGCCAGTCCGGCTGGCCCTCGAGATTCGCGCCGTGGCAGGAGGCGCAGTAGCTCTGATAGAGTTTCTCGCCCTCGGCCAGATCGGCGCTCTCCGGGGCAACATTGGTTCCGGCGCCGGCCTGCGTCATCAGCCATGCGCCCGCCACGGCACCGGCTAACAACACGGCAGAGAGAAGCAGGTATCTCCGCATCAGGTCACCTCCAGCCAGGTCATCATGCCCGATGCCGCATGGCTCAGCATGTGACAGTGAAACAGCCATTTTCCCGGGTTGTCGGCGACGAAAGCGATGGTTCGGGTCTCGCCCCCGAACATCAGCAGCGTATCGCGGAACGGACCAAGGGAGCTTTCGCGCGCATCACAACGAATGGCCAGACCATCGGATTCCATCGCTCAATAGACGCCATTCTCTTTCTGGAGTTCGCGGATGTAGCGCGCGATCATTTCCACGTCGCCATTGGTCAGTCCCTCGACCGGGGGCATGTTGCCGAAGTTCCAGTGATGCGCACGAACGCCATTTTTCGCCGCGAGGACGAATGCCATGTCGGAATGGTGGCTGGGCTCATAGATTTGGTGGACAAGGGGTGGGGCGACGCCGTTCTGGCCGGCGGCATTCGCGCCGTGACACTCGGCGCATTTGGCCTCGAACGCCCGTTCTCCCATCCGCGCCTCTGCCGACAACTCGGCAGGAAGCGCCACCTCCACGATCGGCGCGCCCTCGGCCAAGGTGCTGGTATCGGGCGGAACCATCGAATGGCCGGTGCTCTGACGCGCCGGCTGCACGGCATTCCAGTAGACCGCGGCCCCCCCGATGAGAAAGAAGGCGACGATGGCCAGCAATGTCTTGTTCATACTGCTATTTTATCCCTCGCGATCTGGTGGTTCGGTCAGATGAGTTTGACCTGTGTGCCGACCGGCGTCCTGTCGAAGACCTCGACAATATGCTCGTTGTAGAGGCCGATACACCCGCTTGACGACCTGCGGCCGATCTTGCGCGTGTCGTTGGTGCCGTGGATGCGGTAGTACTGCCAGCTCAGGTGCATGGCGCGTATCCCGAGCGGGTTATCCGGCCCCGGCGGCACATAACTCGGCAGGCTGGGATCGCGTTCGAGCATCGACGGGGTCGGCGACCAATCCGGCGCCTCGTCCTTGAAGACGATTTCGGTACAGCCCCGCCGCGTCAGTTCGTCGGACTGCGGCACCGAAGTCGGATAAAGACGCGTTTCGCCGTTTGCGGTCCAGTGCTGCAGCACTCTGGTGTTGGTATCCGATATGATGATGCCCTTGCCGAGGGTGTCGAAGTGATCCCGCCAGTCATGCAGCCGGAAAGCCGACACGTTGCGCCGCACGCTCGCCGCGTCCTGCGCCCGGACGATCGCAGGCATTGCCAAGGCAACCATGCCGCTCGCGGACGCCGCCAGGAATCCGCGTCTGCCGACAAGCCTTGCCGCACGCTTCGCCATGCCCTGCCTCCTGCATCTGTCGCGCCTAGTTCGGCCGGAAAAACCGCCTTCCAGCGCGGGAAGGTCAAGCGAGCGCGTGATGACAAAACCGTGATTTCTGTATCGGTTTGTATCGTTGAGCTTCCGGCGCGGGAAGCCTCCCGCCCATCTCCAGGCGTAGAGGAGTTGGGCAGCGGCGCGATCGGACATGACACGCCTTGACCTTCCAGTCAGTGGAAGGACTACTTTGCTCCTGAGCCGCCCCGAAAGGATCAGAAAATGACCGACCGCACGCATGACACCGCACACGCCACCGACAATGCGACCCATGTCTGCCCGATGCACCCGGACGTGCGGCAGAACGGACCCGGTGATTGCCCGAAATGCGGCATGCACCTCGTGCCGGAGGCAGAGCTTGAAGGTCGCGATCCGGGTAACCATGCAAGCCCGGACGACGGGAGATACGACACCGTTCCGGACGATCATGACGGCCCCGTCTACACCTGTCCGATGCACCCGCAGGTCCGCCAGACGCACCCCGGTTCCTGTCCGATCTGCGGCATGGGGTTGGAGCTCGAGTCGGCGACGATGGTCGAAGAGGGGTCCAATCCCGAACTGGTCGATTTCACCCGGCGTTTCTGGGTCGGCGCGGTTCTGACGATACCGCTTCTCGTTCTCACCATGGGGCCATTGGTCGGCTTTCCCGAGGTGCGCGAGATCTTTGGCGAACGCGGGTCGCTCTGGATCGAACTGGTGCTCGGCACGCCGGTCGTCCTCTGGAGCGGCTGGCCGTTCCTCGTCCGCGGCTGGAATTCGTTCCGGACGATGAACCTCAACATGTTCTCGCTGATCGGCATGGGCGTCATCGCAGCCTGGCTGTTCAGCGTCGTCGCGGTCCTTGCGCCGGGCATCTTTCCGGACGGGTTCCGCGATCCCGAGGGTCATGTCGGCGTCTACTTCGAGGCCGCGGCGGTCATCGTGGTCCTGGTCCTGCTGGGCCAGGTCATGGAACTCAGGGCCCGCGAAGGGACGGGCAAGGCGATCCGCGCGCTTCTGGACATGGCGGCCAAGACCGCCCGGGTGATCCGGCCGGACGGGACGGAGGAGGAAATCCCGCTCGAGGAGGTACAGGTCGGCGACCGCATCCGCGTGCGGCCCGGCGACAAGGTGCCGGTCGACGGCGTCGTGGTCGATGGCCGGTCCTTCGTGGATGAGAGCATGATCTCGGGCGAGCCCGTCCCGGTCGAGAAGGCGCAAGGCGATGCCGTGACCGGCGCCACGATCAACGGCACAGGCAGCCTGGTGATGGAGGCGACACGGGTCGGCGCCGACACCATGCTCGCGCAGATCGTCGAGATGGTCGCGAACGCGCAACGCTCGCGCGCGCCGATACAGAAATACGCCGACAAGGTGGCAGGCATCTTCGTTCCCGCCGTCATCGGCATGGCCATCCTGTCCTTCATCGCCTGGGGGCTCTGGGGGCCGGCGCCGTCACTCTCCTATGCGCTGGTCTCCGCCGTCGCGGTGCTGATCATCGCCTGTCCCTGTGCGCTTGGCCTCGCCACGCCGATGTCGATCATGACGGCGACGGGTCGCGGCGCGCAGGCGGGCGTGCTGATCAGGAACGCCGAGGCGCTGGAGCGGTTCGAGAAGGTCGACACCCTGATCGTCGACAAGACCGGCACCCTGACCGAAGGCGCGCCAAAGCTCGTCGCGGTGCTGCCCGAGGCCGGCCATGACGAAACGCAAGTCCTGCGCCTCGCCGCCTCGCTCGAACGCGGGTCGGAGCACCCACTGGCCGAAGCCATCGTCCGGGGCGCCGAGGAACGCGGCGTGGAAATGAGCGATGCGCAGGATTTCGAGGCCGTCACCGGCAAGGGCGTCAAGGGCACGGTCGACGGCAAGGCAGTCGCGCTTGGCAACCTGGCGATGATCACCGATCTGGGTCTGGAACCCGGCGATCTGACGGCCACGGCCAATGCGCGCCGCGACGAGGGCGAGACGGTCATGTTCGTCGTGCTGGGCGATGAGCTTGCCGGTCTGGTCAGCGTCACCGACCCGGTGAAGGAAACGACACCGGCCGCGATCGACGCGCTGCACGAGCTTGGCTTCCGCGTCATCATGGCGACGGGCGACAATGCGCGCACCGCCAGGGCCATCGGCGCCCGTCTGGGCATCGACGAGATCAAGGCCGATGTTCTGCCCGAGGACAAGGCGCGCATCATCAGGGAGCTGCAGGAGGCGGGCCGCAGCGTCGCCATGGCGGGCGACGGCGTGAACGACGCACCGGCCCTTGCGCAGGCGGATGTCGGCATCGCCATGGGCACCGGCGCGGATGTGGCGATCGAGAGCGCCAGCATCACGCTGGTCAAGGGCGACCTCGACGGCATCGTGCGTGCCCGGCGCCTTGCCCGCGCCACCATGCGCAACATCCGCCAGAACCTCTTCTTCGCTCTCATTTACAACGCATCCGGCGTGCCGGTCGCGGCGGGGGTTCTGTTTCCCGTCTTCGGGATACTGATCAGCCCGATGTTCGCCGCCTTCGCGATGAGTGCTTCGTCGGTATCGGTGGTGCTCAATTCGCTCAGACTGAGAGGCGCAAAGATATGAAAAGGCGTATCGGAGCCGCAGGTCCGACTGCGAAGGCAATAGCTTTGGCTGTCAGTAGCGCCGCCGCGCAGAGGCCCGTGTTGCCGATACATGGATGACTGGCGCCAGAACAAAGGAAGCAGCAGGAATGTTTGGAAGGACGGTCGCGATTTCAACCCTGTTTGCCGCTGGATTGGCAACGTTGCTCTTCGCGCAATCCGAAGAGAACGGCGGCGACCGGCCACGGGTCGACACCCGGATGCATGGCGCAGCCGCCGGCGCGCCGGCGCCCGATCCCGACTCCATCGTCGTGCCGGAAACCCTGAGCGCGCGCGGGTATTTCGGCCAGATCGCGTACGAGAAGGGCTGCGCCTCCTGCCACGGCAAGAACGGCGCGGGCGGCACCGGCAAGGGCCCGCCGCTGATCCATCCGATCTACGAGCCGGGGCACCATCCGGACGGCGCATTCCTGCGTGCCGCGGCGACCGGCGTGCGGTCGCATCACTGGAATTATGGCGACATGCCGCCCGTCGAAGGGATCGCCGAGGAAACGGTCGCCCTGATCGCGACCTATATTCGCGAACTGCAACGCGCCAACGGGATAGAGTGAGGGCGATCCGTTTGGTTCGCCTTTCACGGTCCTGGGCGCCCGACGATCTGCGGTCGGGGCGACGGCAATTCAACTGAGGCGGGACGAAATGCAAGGCGACGACAGAAAGAGCACCTACCGCGAAGGCTCGATCACCCTCGGCGGCGCCGTTGCGATGGGAACCGGCGTGATGATCGGCGCGGGCATATTCGCGCTGACAGGGCAGATCGCCCAGCTGGCCGGACCGCTCTTTCCGCTCGCCTTCATCGCCGGCGCAATCGTCACCGGGTTCAGCGCCTACAGCTACATCCGGATGTCCAACAAGTGGCCGTCCTCCGGCGGCATCGCGATGATCCTCCAGAAGTGCTATGGCCCCGGGGCGGTCGCGGCGGGCGCGGCCCTCCTGATGGCGCTCAGCATGGTGATCGCCGAAAGCCTCGTCGCGCGCACGTTCGCGACCTACGTCCTGCGCCCCTTCGATATCGCGGGCGGGCCGCTGGTGCCGGTCCTCGCGGTGGGCGTCATCGTTTTCGCCTTCCTGGTGAACATCGCAGGCAACCGGTCGGTGGGGTTCTTTTCGCTCGTCATGGCGGCGATCAAGATCGGCGGCATCGGGCTGTTCGGGATAGCTGCGATCTGGTCGAGCGACCTTCGGTTCGCGGCCGCGTCGGAGGGTGCGCAGTCCTACGGCTTGACGGGCTTTGTCGCGTCGGTGGCGTTCGCGGTCCTGGCTTTCAAGGGCTTTACCACGATCACCAACAGCGGCGCCGAAATCACCGAACCGAACCGCAACGTGGGCCGCGCGATCATGATCTCGATCGGCATTTGCGTATCGGTCTATCTGCTGGTGGCCTTCGGCGTCGGGTCCAGCCTGACCATCGACGAGATCGTTGCCGCCCGGGACTATTCGCTGGCCGAGGCGGCGGAACCCGCCCTGGGTCGAACCGGCTTCATCCTGACCGTGATCCTGGCGGCGGTCGCCACCGCCTCGGGCGTGCTGGCCAGCGTGTTCGCCGTCTCGCGGATGCTGGCGATGCTGACCGACATGAAGATGATCCCGCATCGGCATTTCGGAATGCCGGGTCCGATCCAGCGGCACACACTCGTCTACACGGTCGTCATCGCTTCGGCATTGGCGGTGTTCTTCGATCTGGGGCGGATCGCCTCGTTGGGCGCATTCTTCTACCTTGTCATGGACATGATCGTGCACTGGGGGGTTTTCCGCTACCGGCGCAAAGAGATCGGGGCGTCCGGTCTCGTGCTGCTCTGGGCGTTGGCGTTCGATGCCGCCGTGCTCATGGCGTTCGCCGCCATGAAGCTGCAGACCGATCCGTTGATCGTCGGTATCGCACTTGGCGGCATTGCAGCCGTGTTCGTCTTCGAGCGGTATTACCTGTCTCGGTGGCTGGCGCCGCAGGCTGATGCGCACGACCGCCGATAGCGGGCCGCATGACGGCCGACCGAATGCGCGCCGCGATGGACAGGGCGACCCAGGCCGCGCCCGTCAGGACGTCTGCAACCAGATCAGCATTGCAGCGAATGCCGTCAGCGCGAAGACGGAGAATGCGAACAACGCGACCCCGAGAAGAACGCGGCCGGATCGGCCCGGAAGCCTGTTGGCAAGCCCGCCGAGTATCGCGGAATTCTCGATGGCCGTGACATAGAGCGGCAGCGCACTCGCCATCGTCGCGTAGAGATAGGCGCCGGAGATATTCTCGAAGAACACCGAACGCACCAGCGTCGGGGCAACCACCCGAAGC
>CAZNMK010000048.1:0-11176 GCA_964574045.1 uncultured Roseovarius sp.
CCGGCATCTTGCCGCCCTCCCTTGTCGTGCCGCCCGCGGGGCCATTCGCGCCCCGGCCCGGCCGCGTCGCCCCTGTCGCCCCTGTCGCCCGCCTCGGCCCTGGCCGCGGCCTTTTCCCTCAGCGCCTTCAGCTTGGCCTTGAGCCGGCCCTTGCGCCGGTTCTGATAGGCCTGGATCACCGGCAGGCTGAGATAGTAGCCCACCACCCCCGCGACGAGCCCGGGGATGATACCGCCGATCATGTAGGGAAAGAATACCTCGTCGTAGAACACATAGAGCGCATGCCAGTCGGCCATCTCGTCGGTGAAAAGGGCCAGGAAATTATGCGTGAGATCGCCCCAGGCATCGGCGAACTTGCCCGCCAGCGAGCGATGCGAGCCGAAATCCCTGTCGAAGGTCCGCCCGAGCAGGAAATTCCCCGTCTGGAAGGAAATCGTCGCGATCGGAAGGAATGTCAGCGGGTTGCCGACGAATGTCGCCAGCAGCGAGGCGATGATGTTGCCGCGCATGATCTTGGCCACCAGGGCCGCGAGCACGAAATGCATCCCGAAGAACGGCGAGAAGGTGACGAAGATGCCGGCGAAGATGCCCCGCGCGATGCGGTGCGGCGGATCGGGCAGCCGGCGCAGGCGGTGGCGGATGTAATAGAACGCCCGCGTCCAGCCGCCCCTCGGCCACACGGTCTCTAGGGTGGCCCGCCAAAAGGGGCGTTTGTCCCGGCGCTTGAACACCACGTCGCGCGACCCCCGCCCCTAGTGTTTCATGCCACCGCCGGCGCGGGCCGGATCCCGGTAGCGTTCGACCGACGCCACGTCGCTTTCCGCGTCCAGCGCCGAGATGATGCCATGCAGATGTTCGGCATCGCGCAGTTCCACATCTATCAGCAGCCGGTAGAAATCCGGCTTGCGGTCGACGAATGTCAGGTCCGAGATATTGGCCTTCTGTTCGCCGATCAATGTGCAAATGCGCCCCAGCACGCCGGCGTCGTTGCCGATGGTGACATCGAGCGTCACATCGTAGTCCGCCGGATGCTTGCCCGCGTGCCAGTGCAGATCCAGCCAGCGCGCCGGCTGATCCTCGTACTGGGACAGCGACGCGCAGTCGATGGCATGCACCACCACGCCCTTGCCGCGGAACGCGATGCCGACGATGCGCTCGCCCGGCAGCGGCTGGCAGCAGCGCGCGCGCTCGAAACTCTGGTTGCGCCCCAGACCGATCACCGCCCGGTCGCGGCCGACGACGCTGCCCTCGTCCGGCACGATGTCTGGATAGACCGCATTGAGCACCTGCCGCGCGGTCAGCTCGGCGCTTCCCAGCCGCGCCAGCACCTCGTCGGCGTCGGCCAGGCGCAGCGTCTTGGCCGCCGTCGTCAGCGCCTTTTCGGTGGCGCGCTTGCGCACATGCTCGAAGGCCGAGCGCGCCAGTTCCCGCCCCAGCTTGATATAGCGGTCGCGGTCGAGTTCGCGCAGCGCGCGGCGGATGGCCGCGCGCGCCTTGCCGGTGGTGGCGATATCGAGCCAGGTCGCCTGCGGCGTCTGCCCGTCGGCGGTGATCACGTCGACCGACTGGCCGTTCTTGATCCGCGTCCACAGCGGCACCCGCATGCCGTCGATCTTGGCGCCGACGCAGGCATGCCCGATGCGGGTGTGGATGGCATAGGCGAAATCGATCGGCGTCGCGCCCCTGGGCAGCTTGACCACGTCGCCCTTGGGGGTGAAGCAGAACACCTTGTCGGTGTACATCTCCAGCTTGACCGCCTCGAGGAACTCGTCGTGGTCCTCCTCGGTGTCGAACTGCTCGGTCAGGGTCGCGATCCAGCGCACGGGATCGACGGCAAAGGGGTTCTCGGCCGGCACCCCGTCGCGATAGGACCAGTGCGCCGCCACCCCGGTTTCGGCCACGTCGTGCATCGCCTGGGTGCGGATCTGCACCTCGACGCGCTTGCCGTCGCGCCCCGACACCGTGGTGTGGATCGAGCGGTAGCCGTTCGACTTGGGCTGGCTGATATAGTCCTTGAACCGCCCCGGTACCGCCCGCCAGCGCCGGTGGATCGCGCCCAGAACGCGGTAGCAGTCGTCTTCCGTCCGGGTGATGATGCGAAAGCCGTAGATGTCGGAGAGGCGGGAAAACCCCATCTCCTTTTCCTGCATCTTGCGCCAGATCGAATAGGGTTTCTTGGCCCGGCCCAGCACGTCGGCCTCGATGCCGGCGCGGTCGAGCTCATGGCGCATGTCGCCGGTGATGCGCTCGATGACGTCGCCGGCCTCTTTCTGCAGGGTGATGAAGCGGCGGATGATCGAGGCGCGCGCCTCGGGGTTGATCACCCGGAACGCCAGATCCTCGAGTTCCTCTCGCATCCACTGCATGCCCATGCGCCCGGCCAGAGGCGCGAAGATGTCCATCGTCTCGCGCGCCTTCTTGAGCTGCTTTTCCGGGCGCATCGCCTTGATCGTGCGCATGTTGTGCAGCCGGTCGGCAAGCTTGACGAGGATCACGCGCAAGTCCCTGGACATGGCGATGAAGAGCTTGCGGAAATTCTCGGCCTGCTGGGTTTCGGTGCTCGAAAGCTGCAGCTTGGTCAGCTTGGTCACGCCGTCGACCAGATCGGCGATCTCGGGGCCGAAGCGTTCGGCCACCATCGCGTAGGACGCGCGCGTATCCTCGACCGTGTCGTGCAACAGCGCGGTGACGATGGTGGCATCGTCCAGCCGCTGTTCGGCCAGGATCGCGGCGACGGCGGCGGGGTGGCTGAAATAGGGCTCGCCGGAATGGCGGTACTGACCCCGATGCATCTCGCGGCCGAATTCATAGGCCGCGGCAATCAGCTTGTCGTCGGTTCTGGGGTTGTAGGTGCGGACCAGCTCGATGAGATCCTCGGCCGCGATCATCCTTGCCCAATCCCCGAAACCTGGGGCAGGTCTCAGCCCTGCCCCTGCGCCGCCATGAGCTGCCTGAGAAGGTCCTCTTCTCCGGGCATCTCGTCTTCGGCCGGCTTGTCGGGTTCGCCGCCCATCAGCAGGGCCATCGAATCCTCTTCCGGCTCGTCCACCTCGATCTGGGTCTGGTTCGATTCGATCAGCCGTTCGCGCAGATCGTCGGCCGATTGCGCCTCTTCGGCAATCTCGCGCAGCGCCACCACCGGGTTCTTGTCGTTGTCGCGATCCACGGTGATCGGCGCGCCGGCGGAAATCTCGCGCGCGCGGTGCGCGGCGAGCATCACCAGCTCGAACCGGTTCGGAACCTTGTCGACGCAGTCTTCGGTTGTCACGCGGGCCATGAGACCTCCAGAGCGGTTGGCATATGCGGCGGGAAGCCCTGTATCTATCGCCTCTCCGCGGGGTTTACAAGCGCCGAATCATGCCCCGTTCTCGGGCAGCGGCACCGCCTCGGCCACCGCCCCGGGCGGCAGCGCCGCCAGCATCTCGCGCACCGTCATGCCCAGTACCGGATGACGCCAGCCCGGCGCCACATCGGCGAGCGGCACCAGCACGAAGGCACGCTCCTGCAGGCGCGGATGCGGCACGATCAGCCGGTCGGGGGCGTGCGCGATCCGGGCCTCGGGCGGCAGGTCGCGCCAGCGGTCATGGGTCGCGCGGTCGGGCAGCACCTCTGCGCCCGCAGCGATCAGGTCGAGGTCGAGCGTCCGCCGTCCCCAGCGCACCGCCCTTTCGCGCCCGAATTCGGCCTCGACCGCGTGCAGGCATTCCAGCGCCCCCGCCGGCCCGGCGTCAAGGCGCAGAACCGCGGCGGCGTTGACATAGTCGGGGCCCGCGCCCGGCGGGAAACAGGGGGTCCGGAAGAACCGGCTGACGCGCATCCCCCGCGCACCCCGCCGCGCCAGGCGACCGAGCGCGGCCCGCAGCGTCGCCTCCGGCGCCCCTGCGGGCGACGGCAGGTTGGCGCCCAGCGCGACCAGGTATTCGCGATCTCGAGACAAGCGGCATCACCTCCGTGGCGGCGGGTCCGGGTCCGGGTCCGGCAATAACCCTTGCGCATCGAATTCGGAATTCCTAATTTTTCGAACGCCCCCTCCGGCACCGCCACTCACACCGCTCATTCCGGACCGGGCATAAATTTTGAAAGGAATTTCAATGTTCTACAAGGACGAACGGCTGGCGCTGTTCATCGACGGCTCGAATCTTTACGCGGCGGCCAAGGCGCTGGGGTTCGACATCGACTACAAGCTGCTCAGGGCCGAATTCATGCGCCGCGGCAAGCTCCTGCGCGCCTTCTATTACACCGCGCTGTTGGAAAACGACGAATATTCGCCGATCCGGCCGCTGGTCGACTGGCTGCACTACAACGGCTTTTCCATGGTCACCAAGCCGGCCAAGGAATACACCGACAGCCAGGGCCGGCGAAAGGTCAAGGGCAACATGGACATAGAGCTTGCGGTCGACGCTATGGAACTGGCGCCGCGGGTCGATCATATCGTGCTCTTCTCGGGCGACGGCGATTTCCGGCCGCTGGTGGAAAGCCTGCAACGCCAGGGCGTGCGCGTCTCGGTGGTCTCGACCATCCGCAGCCAGCCGCCGATGATCGCCGACGACCTGCGCCGTCAGGCCGACAATTTCATCGAGCTCGACGACCTCAAGGACGTGATCGGCCGCCCGCCACGCGAACATCAGAACGGCAATCGCGAGAGCAGCCAGACCGACCAGGACTAGGTCACCGCGCCGTCGCGGCCGCGGATCGTGCGGTTTGCGGCGGCGATGCGCGCCCGGGCTCTGGACGCCGGCGGCGCATCGCCTTACCTGTTGGCCGCAGACCGGAGGCCCCATGACCAAACCGCCGCTGACACTCTATCTCGCCGCCCCGCGCGGCTTTTGCGCCGGGGTCGACCGGGCGATCAGAATCGTCGAGATGGCGATCGGGAAATGGGGCGCGCCGGTCTATGTGCGCCACGAGATCGTGCACAACAAGTACGTGGTCGACGATCTGCGCGCCAAGGGCGCGGTCTTTGTCGAGGAGCTCGACGAATGCCCCGACGACCGGCCGGTGATCTTTTCCGCCCACGGCGTGCCCAAGGCGGTGCCGGCCGAGGCCGCGCGCCGGCAGATGATCTGGGTCGACGCCACCTGCCCGCTGGTCTCGAAGGTCCATATCGAGGCCGAGCGCCACGCCGAAGCCGGGTTGCAGATCGTGATGATCGGCCATGCCGGCCACCCAGAAACCGTCGGCACCATGGGCCAGCTGCCCCCGGGCGAGGTGCTGCTGGTGGAAACCCCCGCCGATGTGGCCGGTCTCGAGGTGCGCGACGCCCGGAGGCTGGCCTATGTCACCCAGACGACGCTGTCGGTCGACGACACCGCCGAGATCGTCGCCGCGCTCAGGGCGCGGTTTCCCGGCATCAATGGGCCGCACAGGAAAGACATCTGCTATGCCACCACCAACCGGCAGGAGGCGGTCAAGGCCATCGCGTCCCGCGCCGAGGCGATGCTGGTGGTGGGCGCGCCGAATTCCTCGAACTCGCGCCGGCTGGTCGAGGTCGGGCGCAAGGCGGGCTGCGGCTATGCCCAGCTGGTGCAGCGGGCCGGCGATATCGACTGGCGCGCCATCGACGGTGTGCGCAGCCTCGGGCTGACCGCCGGCGCCAGCGCCCCCGAGGTGCTGGTCGAAGAGGTCATCGAGGCGCTGAGGGCCCGCTACGAGGTGACGCTCGAGACCGTCGAGACCGCCACCGAGGACGTCGAGTTCAAGCTGCCCCGCGGCGTACGGGAACCGGCATGAGTTCGGCCCCCGCGGCGCCGGTTCGGGTTGACACCCGCCCGTGACTGTGGCCCCACTGGCGCGGCCAACCGGGAACACGGTCATGACCCTGCAATTCCTCGTCACCGCGCTAGTCGTCGTCGTCGCGCCGGGCACCGGCGTGATCTATACTCTGGCCATCGGGCTGGGGCAGGGTCGGCGCGCCGCGACCTGGGCGGCGCTGGGGTGCACCCAGGGGATCGTGCCGCACCTGCTGGCGGCCACGCTGGGGCTGGCGGCGCTGCTGCATACCTCGGCGCTGCTCTTTCAGGCGGTGAAATTCGCCGGGGTGGTCTATCTCTTGTGGCTTGCATGGCAGGCGCTGAAATCCGACGGCGCGCTGGCCGTGCGCCCCGACCGCCGCGCCGACGCCGGGCCGCGGATCGCCCGCCGCGGCGCGCTGATCAACATCCTCAACCCCAAGCTTTCGATCTTTTTCCTGGCGCTGCTGCCGCCCTTTCTGTCCGCCGATGCGTCCGCCGCCACCGTCGAAATGCTGGCCCTCGGCGCCGTCTTCATGGGGCTGACATTCGTCATCTTCGTCGTTTACGGCAGCTTTGCGTCGGCCGCGCGCGACCGGCTGCTGGCCTCCGAACGCGCGATGCGCTGGCTCAACCGCGGGTTCGCGGCCGTCTTTGCATCGCTTGGCGCGCGTCTCGCGATGGAGAAGGCCGCATGACCGTACCCCGCACGCCGCTTATCCTGAACCTTGCCGGGCTGATCCCGTTCGTCTGGGGGGCGCTGACGGTCCTCGTGCCCGATTTCGGCCACTGGGCGGCGCAGGCGATCGGCCCCCGCTTTGTCGGGCTCTACGTCATGCTGTCCTTTGGCGCCGTCCTGCTGTCCTTCATGGGGGGCGCCTTGTTGGGGTTCGTCTCGCGCCTGCCCGAGGGTCGCGCGACCAGGGGCTATATCATTTCCGTCCTGCCGATGCTGTGGGCCTTTTTCATGATCGGCGGCGGCGCGATGTCGTCGGGCTTGTCGCTGATCGCCGGGTTTACCGTGATCCTTGCCTTCGACTGGTGGTTCTGGCGCCAGAACGCGGCACCGCGGTGGTGGATGGGAATACGGCTGTCAGTGACGGCGGTCGTGCTCACATGCCTTGTCATCGGGCTGATGCCGGCGTGAGCTCTCGCCGCTCCGCCCGTCGCGCCCGTGGCTGAAATCGTCGCCCATACCGACGGTGCCTGCTCGGGCAATCCCGGCCCGGGCGGCTGGGGCGTGCTGCTGCAGGCGCTCGACGGCGGCCGCGTCGTCAAGGAACGCGAGCTGAAGGGCGGCGAGGCCGCGACCACCAACAACCGGATGGAACTGCTGGCGGCGATCTCGGCGCTGGAAACCCTGAACGCCCCGAGCCAGATCACCATCGTCACCGATTCCGCCTATGTAAAGAACGGCATCACCGCCTGGATGCACGGCTGGAAGAAGAACGGGTGGAAAACCGCCGCCCGAAAGCCGGTCAAGAACGCCGACCTGTGGGAACGGCTGGACGCGGCGCAGACCCGCCACGAGGTGCGCTGGGAATGGATCAAGGGCCATGCCGGCCACCCGGAGAACGAACGCGCCGACCAGCTGGCACGCGAGGGGATGAAGCCCTACAGGCGCGAAAACGCCGGCGGCTGAGCGTCAAGGCACGGGGTTTACCCGGTCTTGACCATCCCCGCGCAACATGCCGGAATGCAGAACCGCAACTCGCCCCTGTCGCCCGACATGTGGCTGAACGACCTGTTCGCCTGCAAGGCGGTCCAGCAGGGCGGCGCGATCCGGCGCAAGGCACGCGATATCGAACGTTTCGCCGGCATGGGGCGGTTCATGCGGGAAATCGACCGCCGCGGGTTCCAGGTGGCGGAAAACGCCGGCCAGATCGCGATATTCTGCAATCGCGGCCCGGTGCGCTGGCTGACCGGCCATCGCGATACGCCGCTTTCTTGAAAAGAAAGCGGTCCGAAATCTTTTCAAGATTTCGGGCGGAAGGGCGAAAAGGGCCGCTATTTCCTCTTTTCGACCCAGGTCTGCCAGGCCCAGATCAGCAAGAGCGCGCCCAGCACCGCGCCGACCAGACCGGCCAGCATGCCCATCATCGTCAAGAGCACCCGCAGCACCAGCCCGCCGACCAGCGCCCCGGCGATGCCGATGGCGACGGTGGTGACGATATTGGTTTCCAGCCGCATCATCCGCGTGGCCAGAAACCCCGCCGCGGCGCCGATGACGATCAGGTAAACAGCCAGCATGACAAGGGTCTCCTATCGCCGTTTGCGCCAATGGGTCGGCACGATCGCCAGAGCGCCGATCGAGGAAACGATGGCATCCACGCCCGGCGACCCGAAGCCCAGCCCGAACATGATGCGCACGAAGTAGAACAGGAACGCGCCGCCCACGCAGATGATGATCGAGGGGACATAGCCGTTGCGCGTGAACCCCGAGCGTTCGCTGGCATAGCCGACGATGCCCGCGATCGCGACGGTGCCGAACAGTTGCAGGAACATCCGTCTCTCCCTCAGATCCGCGTGCCGGGCGGCAGCGGCATGCCGCGCAGGAACGCATCCGCATCCTGGGCCGCGCGCCCCGCCCGTTGCAAGCGCAGAATGCGCACCGCGCCCTCGCCGCAGGCCACGCTCAGCGCACCGTCCAGCACCTCGCCCGGGGCGCCCTGCCCCTCGGCCAGGCGCGAGGCCAGCAGCTTGACCCGCTCGCCGCCGATCCCGGTCCAGGCGCCGGGAAAGGGCGAAAGGCCGCGAATGCGCGCATCGACCGACGCCGCCGGCGCGCTCCAGTCGATCCGCGCCTCGGCCTTGTCGATCTTGTCGGCATAGGTGACGCCGGTTTCGGGCTGTGGCTCCGGCACCAGCGAGTCGAGCCGCGCCAGAGCCTCGACAATGAGCCGCGCGCCCAACTCCGCCAGCCGGTCGTGCAGCTCGCCGGCGGTGTCCCCGGGCCCGATCGGCACCGCCTCGCGCAAGAGCACCGGCCCGGTGTCGAGCCCCGCCTCCATCCGCATGATCGAGATGCCGGTCTCCTTGTCGCCGGCCATGATCGCGCGCTGGATGGGTGCCGCCCCGCGCCAGCGCGGCAACAGCGAGGCGTGGATGTTGAGGCAGCCGTGCCGGGGCGCCGCCAGCACCGGCGGCGGCAGGATCAGGCCATAGGCCGCCACCACCGCCGCGTCGGCGTTCCATGCCGCGATTTCGGCCTGCGCGGCGGCGTCCTTCAGGCTGGCGGGATGGCGCACGGGCAGGCCCAGCGCCTCGGCCTGCGCCTGCACCGGCCCCGGGCGGGGTTTCCTGCCCCGGCCCGCCGGGCGCGGAGGCTGGCAATAGACCGCCGCCACCTCGTGCCCGGCCGCGAGCAGCGCCCGAAGCGCCGGCACCGAGAAACCGGGCGTTCCCATGAAGATCAGGCGCATCGCCCGGCCCCGGGGACGGCACGCATGTTCACGCGCGCGCCTTCTCGCGCTTGAGCTTCTGCATCCGCCGGGTGATGAGCTGGCGCTTCATCGGCCCGAGATAGTCGATGAAGAGCCGGCCGTTCAGATGGTCGATCTCGTGCTGCACGCAGGTGGCCCAGAGCCCGCCGAAGGTTTCGCGCCGCTCGCGGCCCTCGGGGTCGATCCAGCGTATCTCGACCTCCTTTGGCCGCGTCACCTCGGCATATTCCTCGGGGATCGACAGGCACCCCTCCTCGTGCGTGTTGGTCTCGTCCGAGGCGGCGATCACCTCGGGGTTGAACATCGCGACCGGGCGGGGCGGTTCGTCCTCGTCCTTGACGCAGTCCATCACGATCAGCCGGCTCAGCACCCCCACCTGCGGTGCCGCCAGCCCGATGCCGGGGGCGTCGTACATGGTTTCCAGCATGTCTTCGGCCAGCCGGCGCAGCTCGTCAGACAGGTCGTCGACGGGTGCGCAGACCTTTTTCAGCCGCGGGTCGGGGTGGATCAGGATGGGCCGTTTCATGGCGCTGATGTAGGCGAAGGCCGCGCGATCCGCAACGCCCTTGCGCCCGACGGCCAATGCGCTAGCGTGCCGCGGACCGGCGAAACCGGAGGAGCCATGAATTTCGACGAAGTGATCGACCGCCGCGGCACCAATTCCAGCAAATGGGACCGGATGCAGGCCTATAGCGGCGTTTCGCCCGAGGATGGCATCGCGATGTGGGTGGCCGACATGGATTTCCGCGCCCCCGATTTCCTGCAGGAGGCGGTGCAGGGGCTGATCGACAAGGCCAATTACGGCTATTTCGCCTCCGACGACGAGACCCGCGAGGCGGTGGCGTGGTGGATGCGCGAGCGCCACGGCTGGGCCGCCGACCCCGACTGGATGTCGAACACCGCCGGGCTCGGGCACGCCATCGCGCAGGTGCTCGAAACCTTCACCGGGCCGGGCGACGGGATCGTCATCTTCTCGCCCGTCTATCACGAGTTCGCCAGGAAGATCCGCAATTGCGGCCGCACCGTCCACGAATCGCCGCTGGTCATTCGCGACGGCGTCTATCACATGGATTTCGACGCGCTCGAGGCCGGGCTGACGGGGGGCGAACGAATGGTGCTGATCTCGTCGCCGCACAACCCGGCGGGGCGGATATGGACGGCGGAGGAACTGCAGCGCCTGGCCGGAATCTGCGAACGCCACGACCTGCTGATCGTCGCCGACGAAATCCATCACGACCTGATCCACCCCGGGCACAGCTTTGTCCCCTTCCTCGTGGCCGTGCCCGAGGCCGCGCCGCGCACGCTGGTGCTGACCGCCGCCTCCAAGACGTTCAACATCGCCGGTGCGCGGCTGGGCACCGTCACCATCCCCGACGCGGACAAACGCCGCCGCTTTCGCCACGCGCTCGACGCGCACCAGGTGCAGCCAAACCTGCTGGGGATCGAACTGACCCGCGCCGCCTATTCCCGGCGCGGGGCGGAATGGGTCGATGCGCTGGTCGCCTACCTGGCCGGCAACGCGCAGCTCTTTCTCGGTGGAATGGCGCGGATTCCGGGGCTGCGCGCGATGCCGATGCAGTCGACCTATCTGGCCTGGGTCGATTTCGCCGGCACCGGCATGGAGATGGCCGAGGTGCTGGAACGGGTCCACGGGCAGGCGCGCATCGCGCCCTCGCGCGGGGTCGATTTCGGCACCGGCGGCGAGACCTGCCTGCGCTTCAACCTCGGCACCGCGAGGCCGCGTTTGCGCGAGGCCATCGAACGGCTGCAGGGGGCGTTTTCCGACCTGCAATAGAGGGAAAGGCGGTTTTCGGCCTCGCGGGGTTCGACGAGAGCTTCGCCCCCGCACGGAGGGCAGCGCCCGCCCGGGGTGGGCGCGAAAGCGCCCGCCTGGGGGGCGGGCGGGCGCTGCCCGGCGGTGCCCGCCGGGCGAAACCGCGGTGGCGAAAAAGCGCGGGCCCCGAGCGGCCCACGGCGATATACCCCATTAGTCATTTGAGTAAC
>CAZNMK010000049.1:0-11111 GCA_964574045.1 uncultured Roseovarius sp.
CCATGTGGGAGCCGCTGGGGCTGACCTACAACATCGTCTACATGCTGGCCGGCGGGTTCACCGCCGCTGTCGCGCTCTTCTGCCTTGTCGCCTATCCGCAGTTCGAGGCGCCCAACCCGCAGGTCAAGCGGATGGTGCTGCGGCGGCGCTACTGGCTCTACTACCTGCTGCAGTTCATGGCCGGCGCGCGGCGGCAGATCTTCGTCGTCTTCGCCGGCTTCATGATGGTCGAGCGCTTCGGCTTTGCCGTGCACGAGGTCACGGCGCTGTTCCTGATCAACCTCGTCGCCAACATGGTCTTTGCCCCTCTGATGGGCCGTGCGGTCTTTCGACACGGCGAGCGGGCGGTGCTGGTCTTCGAGTATTTCGGGCTGATGGTCGTCTTCCTCGCCTATGGCGGCATCTACTGGTTCGGCTGGGGCGTGGTTCTGGCCGCCGTGCTCTACGTCGTCGATCACCTGTTCTTCGCGCTGGCGCTGGCGCTCAAGACCTATTTCCAGAAGATCGCCGATCCCGGCGACATCGCCCCCACCGCCGCGGTGGCATTTACCATCAATCACATCGCGGCGGTGTTCCTGCCCGCGGGCCTGGGCTATCTGTGGCTGGTCTCGCCGGGGGCGGTGTTCCTGCTCGCGGCGGGTATGGCGGGCACCTCGCTCTTGCTGGCGACGCTCATTCCGCGCCACCCCGAACCCGGGCACGAGACCATCCTGACGCGCGCCGCCCCCGCGCCGGCCGAGTGATCCGAGCGAGACCCGTGCATGCCGACCTTTACCGCGCTGACGACCCTTTCGGGCCCGGCCGCCGCCGAAGGCCTGGCCGAGGCGCTCGAGCGGCTGACGCCCGCGCCCACCGGCATCGGCATCCTCGATCTGGAGGACGGGTCCGGCCTGTGGGAGGTGGGCGCCTATTTCGACGCCGCCCCCGACCGCGCCGGGCTGGCGCTGCTCGAGGCGATACACGGCGCGGCGCCCTTCGCGGTGTCGGAGCTGCCCGAAACCGACTGGGTCGCGCATGTGCGCCGCGAGCTGCGGCCGGTGGAGGCGGGGCGCTTTTTCGTCCACGGCGGCCACGATGCCGGCAAGGCGCCCGAGGGGTCGGTGGCGCTGCTGATCGAGGCGTCGATGGCGTTCGGCACCGGCCACCACGGCACCACGCAGGGCTGCCTGCTGGCGCTCGACGGGCTGGCCGATGCCGGGGCGAACGCCCGGAGCGTGCTCGACCTCGGTTGCGGCACGGCGGTGCTGGCGATGGCGGCGGCGCGGCTGTGGCCCGATGCGGCGGTGCTGGCCAGCGACATCGACCCGGTCGCCATCGAGGTGGCGCGGGCCAACGCCGCCGCGAACGGGCTGGACGGCCGCGTCGCCTGTGTCGAGGCCGGGGGGATGGGTCATCCCGTGCTGGCCGCCGCCGCGCCCTTCGATCTGATCCTCGCGAATATCCTCAAGGGGCCGCTGATCGCGCTCGCTCCGGCGATCGCGGATTCTCTCGGTTCCGGTGGGCGCGTGATTCTGTCGGGCATCCTGAATGCACAGGCGGACGAGGTGATCGACCGTTATCGCGGGTTTGGAAACAGTCTTTGCGACCGG
This sequence comes from uncultured Roseovarius sp., assembly GCA_964574045.1. Lineage (GTDB taxonomy): Bacteria > Pseudomonadota > Alphaproteobacteria > Rhodobacterales > Rhodobacteraceae > Roseovarius. The sequence continues at coordinate 1,590 of CAZNMK010000049.1, forward strand.
CTGGAGATTGGCGACTGGACGACTGCAATCCTGCGAAAAGACGACGGGAACTGAGCGGAAAAAAGGCCGATTTGTAGCTCTTTTCAGTGCATTTGCCCAAGTTCTGCCACAATCCGACCCTAGGTGTTCCTTCATTCCGGTGGGGGCAGTTTAGGCGCTTCGGTGGTATCATGAGCATTAGGTTCGAGGGGTTTTCGGTGGCACGGATCGTTCGGTCCGGCCTTGACTGCATCAGGTCGGCCCAGACGCGGGGCCGGTCGGGCGGACGGGGCGGCGATGGCGTGATCGTGCTGACCTGCGAGCGTCCCGAAACAACGATCACGGTCAGGGGTTTCGCGGTGCTCGTCGCGGCCTTTCTGGTCTTCAAGGGGGCGGTCATCGCCCACCTGGGCGCGGATGTCTACAATGCCGCGCTGCTGAAACTGCAATACGGTGCCTGGGTCGAGCGGGCGGGCGCCTTCATCATGTCCCCCGATCCGGTGTCGCAGGCGATCGCGGCCAGGCTGTCGCCCGCCTTCTGATGGCGGGCCGTCAGGGGCGTTTGTTCGGGGATCTCAGGTAACGGGTGTGCCCGGTGCGGGCGCAAGATATCTCTCTCGATGACGAAAGCCCTGCGCCAGCGGTCCCGGCGCAGGGCTTTTTCACGTCAGATCCGGCGGCCGGGCCGCCCGGATCAGAAGTTCAGGCGCTCGACGTCGCCGCGGGTCAGTCCGATATCGTCCAGTTCCCGGTCGCTGAGCGCGGACAGGACCTTGCGCGTCCGGTACGCCTCGTACCACGCCACCAGGCGCGAGAAGATGCTGAAGATACCGCCGGAGACCCGGGCGGGGGAGGCGGTGCGGGCGATGTCCATGACAGCCATGATCGGTTTCCTCTGCTTCGCCGGCTCAATCGCGGCGGTGATGACCTGTTGGAGGTCAATTAGTCGGGCCGAGGAAATGCGGCAAGTGCCGCGGCTGCATAGTCCCTATGCGGTTTCTGCAATGCAGAAGGGCGGTCAAGCATCTGGTCAAAGGCGGTTTCCGCGGCCCCGGGCCAGGATCGGCCGGCGCCCCGCCGGTGCCGGCATCCGGGGACCGCAAAGCCGCGGCGCCATTTCGGGCCGCGCATTCCGCTTGGTCCTTGTTCCCGTTTCGTGCTAAGGCTGGCGAAACGACAAGAACGGGCAGTGAAACATGCGGGTCGTGGGCATTGATCCCGGGTTGCGCAATCTCGGATGGGGCGTGATCGACGCCGATGGCGGCCGCCTGGCCCATGTCGCCAACGGCATCTGCCGCTCGGAGGGGGACGACCTGGCGGCGCGGCTCTTGTCGCTCTACCGGCAACTGAGCGAGATCGTGACGCGCCATGCGCCCGACACGGCGGCGGTCGAGCAGACCTTCGTCAACAAGGACGGCGCCGGCACGCTCAAGCTCGGGCAGGCGCGCGGCATCGCGCTCCTGGTGCCGGCGCAATTCGGGCTGGCGGTGGGCGAATACGCCCCCAACACGGTCAAGAAGACGGTGGTCGGCGTGGGCCACGCGCAAAAGGTGCAGGTGGCGCACATGGTGCGCATGCAGCTGCCGGGGGCCGAGATCGCCGGGCCGGATGCCGCCGACGCGCTGGCCGTCGCCATCTGCCATGCCCACCACGCCCGCGCCCCGGCGGTGCTGCGCGGGGTCGGGACATGATCGGGCGCATCAGTGGGCGGCTGGATTACGCCGCGTCCGATCACGTGCTGATCGACGTGCGCGGAGTCGGATATCTGGTCTATTGCTCGGAACGCACGCTGCGCGCCCTGCCGCCGGCGGGCGAGGGGGTGGCGCTTTATACCGATCTGCTGGTGCGCGAGGACCTGCTCCAGCTCTACGGGTTTCCGACGCTGGCGGAAAAGGAATGGCACCGCCTGCTGATGAGCGTTCAGGGCGTGGGCGCCAAGGCGGCGCTGGCGATCCTCGGCGCCCTGGGGGCGGATGGCGTCGGCCGGGCGGTGGCGCTGGGCGACTGGAACGCGGTCAAGGCGGCCAGGGGCATCGGCCCCAAGACCGCGCAGCGGGTGGTCAACGAGCTCAAGGACAAGGCGGCCGAGGTGATGGCGATGGCCACGGTTGCCGGCGGCGTTGCCCCGCCGGCAGACGGCGGTGAAGTAATTGAAACCCCAGGCGCCCCGGCACCCGTCCCGGCCGCGACCGGACCCGGCGCACAGGCCGAGGCCCTGTCGGCGCTGACGAACCTGGGCTACGCTCCGGGCGAGGCCGCCGGCGCCATCGCCCAGGCGGCGGGCGACGCGCCCGGGGCGGAGACGGCGGAGCTGATCCGCCTGTCGCTCAGGCTGCTGGCGCCGAAGGGGTAGGGATATGTTGACGTTCAACGATCTTCTAGCTCAGGCAGGATTTGCTCCGACAGATGTTGCTATCATCCTGCACACGCCTCGCGACAAGAAGATGTACCGTATGCTGCCTTGGATTGTATTGAACCATCGGGAGGCGTTCGAGGAGTTTCAGCGCGGGCACAGCCCCACCGCAACCGCGACTCTCCGTAAACGGCGTTGGATGGCGTCGTTCGTCGAGGCCGACGACCGGCAGCTTGTCTTTGTTGGGATTTATGAGCGCTTGCGGGTTTTCCAGAGGTCTCATCGTGACATCTTTAAGGATGTGCTCCACTGCTTTCTACGAAGTAATTTCGATTATTGCTCGGAGATTGACGACCAGCGCGATCCAGATGGCGCGAGCCCCTATTTCGATTTCAGGCTGCTTGATGATCTGGCCGATCTGTCCGGGCGCCTGGTAATTTCACCGAAGCTGAGCCCGACATACGTCCGTCTCGCGGAAACGCTTTCGGCGCCGGTCGTCGAGATCGCGCGTGAAAGCCTCTTTGACCGGCCGCCGCCACCATGGCGGGAATGGATCGTAACCGCCCCGATGCTGCGCGCGTTGCCTCGTTCATGGGCGGCACGCTTGTGCGAGTGGCGCGGCATTTACCACATCCTCGACGAGACAGACGGCGCGCGCTATGTCGGTGCGGCGTATGGAGAGGGCAATTTACTGGGGCGGTGGCAAGCTCATGTGGCAAACGATCACGGCATCACCGCCGAACTGAAGCGCCGAAACCCCGAGAATTTTCGTTTCACGATTCTCGAACGCGTGTCGCCGGATATGGACCCGGAGGATGTCATCGGCCTCGAACGCTCGTGGATGGCGAGATTAAGCACTCGTGATCATGGTTTGAACTCGTGACCGGCCCCGACCCCACCCTGCGCCCCGAGCCGCTGCCCGAGGATGCCGAGCGCAGCCTGCGCCCGCAGGCGCTCGACGATTTCATCGGCCAGGCCGAGGCCAAGGCCAACCTGCGCGTCTTCATCGCCTCGGCGCGGGAACGCGGCGCGGCGATGGATCACACGCTCTTTCACGGCCCCCCCGGCCTCGGCAAGACGACGCTGGCGCAGATCGTCGCGCGCGAGCTTGGCGTGGGCTTTCGCATGACCTCGGGGCCGGTGCTGGCGCGGGCGGGTGATCTGGCGGCGATACTGACCAATCTCGAGGCCCGCGACGTCCTTTTCATCGACGAGATCCACCGCCTCAACCCGGCGGTCGAGGAGGTGCTCTATCCCGCGCTCGAGGATTTCGAGCTCGATCTCGTCATCGGCGAGGGGCCGGCGGCGCGCACCGTGCGCATCGAGTTGCAGCCCTTCACCCTCGTCGGGGCGACCACCCGGCTGGGTCTCCTGACCACGCCGCTGCGCGACCGTTTCGGCATCCCGACGCGGCTGCAGTTCTATACCGAGGACGAGCTGCACGAGATCGTCACCCGCAACGCCGCGCGGCTGCGCATCCCGACCGAGGCCGCCGGCGCGCGCGAGATAGCAAGGCGCTCGCGCGGCACGCCGCGCATCGCCGGGCGGCTGTTGCGCCGGGTGGTCGATTTCGCCGTGGTCGAGGGCGGCGGTCGCGTCAGCCGGGCGCTCGCGGACGACGCGCTGACGCGGCTGGGGGTCGATGCGCTGGGCCTCGACGGTGCCGACCGGCGCTACCTAAAGCTCATCGCCGAGGCCTATCAGGGCGGTCCCGTGGGCATCGAGACGCTGAGCGCGGCGCTGTCGGAAAGCCGCGACGCGCTGGAGGAGGTGATCGAGCCCTTCTTGTTGCAGCAGGGGCTCATCCAACGTACCCCGCGCGGGCGGATGCTGGCACAGCGCGGCTGGCGGCACCTGGGGCTCGAGGCACCGGGACCGAAGGGCACGAGCGACCTCTTCGGCAAGTGAGATCGCCCGTGCCGGGCGATGCCCTTGGCAAGGATATTTGGAAACAGAAGAAGCCTGCGGGGATTGCAGAGCCCGGCCGCGGCGCCTAATCGGGGGGGCATGGCCGATTGGATGACCCCCGACGATGCGGCCGCGCCGTGCCTGCGCGGTGGCGGGGCCTGTCTCATTGCCCGACGGGGGCGGTAGAGGCGGTGCGCGCGTTCATCGCCATCCCCGTGCCCGAGACCGCGGTGCCGGCTCTGGGCGACGTGCAGGGCGCGGTCGAGGTCGGCCGCCTTGTGCCGGCCGAGGACTGGCACCTGACGCTGGCCTTTCTGGGCGATGTGCCGGACGGGATGCTGGAGCGGCTGGACGAGGCGTTGCGCGGCCTCGCCGTTCCGGCATTCGGCATGCGCGTCAGGGGCATCGACATTTTCGGCGGCCGCCGTCCGTCGGTGCTGTATGCCGGGGTCGAGCGGTCGGAGCCGCTGATACGGCTGCGCGACAAGGTGCGCACGGCGGCGCGGGCCGCGGGGGCCGAGCTGGCCCGCGAACGGTTTCGCCCGCATGTGACGCTGGCGCGGTTCCCGGCGCGGATGACCATGCTGGAGACCCAGCGCATCGCCGGGGTGCTGGAGGGCTGGGGCGACCTGGATGCCGGCACCGTGCCGGTGCGGCATGTCAGCCTTTACCGTTCGCGGCTGGGCCCCGGCGGCGCCGTCTACGAGGTGCTGGCCGAGTATCCGCTCGGCCAGCCATAGCCGCGCCTACTTCTTCAGCGCGTCGCGGATTTCGGTCAGCAGCTCGATCTCGGTCGGGCCGGGCTCGGGCTCGGGCTCGGGCGCGGGTTCTTCTTCCTTGCGCTTGAGGCTGTTGACGCCCCTGACCAGCAGGAACACCACGAGGGCGATGATCAGGAAATTCAGCACCGCCATGATGAAGCGCCCATAGGCAAAGACGGCGGCGCCGGCCTCTTCGGCGGCGGCGAGGCTGCCGTATTCCCCTTCGCCGAGGACGACGAACAGGCCGGAAAAGTCCAGGCCGGCCAGAAACAGGCTGACGACGGGATTGACGAGATCGGCGACGAGCGAGCCGACGATGGCGGTGAATGCGGCGCCGATGATGATGCCGACGGCCATGTCCATCACGTTGCCGCGCGAGATGAAGGTCTTGAATTCCTGGAGCATGCTGAATGCCTCGCTTGTTGCGAAATCGAAACGCGTGACGGGCAGTAAGCCCGGATGCCGGCCATATGGCAAGCGTCCGGTGCCAGCCTTGACGATTGCGGCTTGCGGCGCCGCCGCCGGCGGATAGTCTGCCCGCCATGACCCATCGTTTCGCCGTTCGCGTCTATTACGAGGATACCGACATGGGCGGTATCGTCTATCACGCCAACTTTCTGAAATTCATCGAACGCGCGCGCAGCGACTGGGTGGCGGGGCTGGGGCTGGACCAGAACGCCATGCGCGAGGCCGGCACCGTCTTTGCCGTGCGCCGGATCGAGGCGGAATATCTGCGCCCGGCGCGGTTCGCCGACGATCTGGAGGTGCGCACGCGGATCGTGTCGGCGCGGGGCGCGCGGCTGGTGCTGGACCAGCGGGTTCTGCGCGGCGGCGAGGTGCTGTTCACCGCGCAGGTGACGGTCGCGGCCATGTCGGCCACGGGCCGGCCGGTGCGGCTCCCGGATGCGCTGCGCGCGGGCGGGGGCTGAGCCGCGGCGCGATCAGTCGCCGGCGGTTTCGTCTGCCGGCGCCTCGTCAGGGCCCTTGGGGCTGACCACCCGCAGATAGGGCGTCAGCCGCACCGACGCGGCGCCGAATTCGGCGATCACGTCCTCCTCGGGCCGGTCGTCGGGAATGATCACCACGTCGCCGCCGTACCAGTCGGCCGGGGTCGCCACGCCGGTGTCGCTGCGCAGTTGCAGCGCCCGGACGGTGCGCAGGATTTCCTCGGTGTTGCGGCCGACGAACATCGGGTATTCGTGGACCACGCCGATGCGGTGGGCCGGGTCGACGATGAAGCTCTTGCGGATGGCGCAGTCGCGCGCCTGCTTTTCGTGCAGCATGCCGAAGAGCTGCGACAGCCGCAGCCCCGGATCGTGCGCGCCGGGAAAGCTGACGGGGGTCTTGAAAACCGCCTCGATTTCGTCATGCCAGGCGATCTGTTCGCCCACGGTCGACCCGGTAAGCGCCAGGTGCTTGATATTGTTCGATTCCCAGGCGTCCGCGCAGCTGGCGATCGAAACCAGTTCAGTCGTGCAGACGGGGGTATGGGCACGCGGAATGCTGAAAAGATGTACCCAGCTGCCCTCGGCCCAGTCCCAGAAACGCAATACGCCCTGCGTCGTCTCGATGGTGAAATCGGGCACCACATCGCCGATCTGCGGCAGCCATTTCACCGTGCGCCGCAGGCTGGTCGGCAGCTTGATGATTTCGTTGTGCGGCCCGCGCGGGGTAAAGAACTGGATCGCCATGTGCCTGTGCCTGTCTCGTCGGTGGAACTGTCCGTGCCGCGGTTTTTCCGTGGCGTCAAATATTCTTCCAGAGATTGTAGCGGATTGTGGCGAAACTTGGGCGGGCATGTACAAATACCTGTTTGCAGCGTAGAATAATATACGATCCAGTCCGCCTGACAGGGAAGGGACCGTTCGATTCCCGGGCGCGGAATTTGCGATATAGTTACGTTAAATCAAAGAGTTACGGATGTGTACAGATTTTGGAACCGAATTACATTGGCCATATCGAGCCGCAACATCATGCCGCAGCACAAGATATTGATCGTCGGGAGGAACTCGCACACGCATAGCGAGATTGCCGGGCGGTTGCTGGCAGAGGGCCTTGCCACGCTGACCTGCTCGCCCGGCGATGCGGTGGGGCGTGGCGATATGCTGTCGGATCAAGGGATGCTGTCGGATCAAGGGCGATTTTCGGATGAATAATTGACGGAGAGATTGCAACTCTTGAAAAAGCGGCGATCGACGCGAGGGGAATTTGAATTCGCGACACTTGACGTAGCGCCGGATTACGTCATGTTGTCGGTGCAAACATGGTGTTCGGCGCACCGCGGGCGCGATCCGCGGCCGGTCAGCGAACATCAAGAGACGCCACCCCCCTGGGAACCATCGCAGCATCTGTCCGCGGCGCGGACCCGGAGGGTTCTTGACCGGGCCGCGCGGCCCGAAAAACGCCGGAAGGAGTACGAAGAACATGCAAGGCGCCTCTGCCCTGGTCCTGGTGTCGGAGAAAGAGACGCGGCGCGAAATCGCGCGGGCGCTGCAATCGGGCGGTCTTTCGGTCCAGTGCAGCGAATCGATCGCCATGTTCCGGTCCGATCACGCCGGGACCGATTTCGACATCTGCGTGATCTCGCGCCGGCTGGGCGACGGCGACGGGCTGGACATGATCCGCGAACTGCGCTCCGCCGATGCCGGCATCGGGCTGGTCGTCGTCGGCAACAGGGATGACGAGGTCGATGCCGTGCTGGCGCTGGAAATGGGCGCCGACGATTTCCTCGGCGCCCCGTCGCGCACGCGCGAGCTGTGCGCCCGGGTCAATGCCGTGCTGCGCCGGATGGCCTTGTCGGCGGGCGGGCGAAATGCGGTCGGGGACGCGGGCCAGCCGCTGCAGATCCACGGGCTGACCATCGACACGCTGGCGCGCCGGGTCCTGCGCGACGACGGCCGCGAGGCCGGGCTGACGTCGCTGGAATTCGACGTGCTGACGGTGCTGGTGGCGAACGCCGGCAAGGTGATTTCGCGCCCGCGTATCATGCAATCCGTCCATGGCCGCGACTGGTCGTTCAACCCCCGCGCGGTGGACGGCATCGTCAGCCGCCTGAGGGGCAAGCTGTTCGGCGGCGACGAGGGCGCGCGCCGCATCCGCACGGTGCACGGGCGCGGCTACATGCTGTTGGGCGACATCGACGATTCCGGCACCCCCTGACGGGCCTGTGCCGCCGGGGCAGAGGCGGTTTTCCGCCATCGGCACGCCCTTTGCCCGCGATGACGCGGAATTGATGGTTTTCCCTGTGGATTTCCGCTAGGGTTCGCGGCAATGAGGCCGGCGAACAAGGCCGCGATCCGTCCTTTGGGGCACGAAACGTTAAAAAAGAGCAGGCAGATGGAAGCAGACCCCCTGACTTTGGCGCAGGTTGCGGATTATTCGCTCTGGGCCCTCTTCGCGCGCGCCACGCTGGTGGTGAAACTGGTGATGCTGATCCTGGTCGTGGCCTCGTTCTGGGCCTGGTCGATCATCATCCAGAAGCTGATCACCTACCGCCAGGCCCGGGCCGAGGCCGAGCGCTTCGACGAACGGTTCTGGTCGGGCGATCCGCTGGACGAGTTGTTCGGCGAGATCGGCACCGACCCCGGCGGCCGGTCCGAGCGCGTCTTTGCCGCCGGCATGATGGAATGGCGGCGTTCGCACCGCAACGACGGCGGGTTCATTGCCGGGGCCACCGCGCGGATCGACCGCAACATGGACGTCGCCGTCGCCAAGGAGGCCGACGATCTGCAAAGCGGGCTGTCGGTGCTGGCCACGGTGGGTTCGACCGCACCCTTCATCGGGCTTTTCGGCACGGTCTGGGGGATCATGCACGCCTTCATCGGCATCGCCGAGCAGCAGAACACCAACATCGCGGTGGTGGCGCCCGGCATCGCCGAGGCGCTGTTGGCCACCGGGCTGGGCCTGTTGGCGGCGATCCCGGCGGTGATCTTCTACAACAAGCTGAGCGGCGACGCCGAGCGCATCGTCGCCGGATACGAGGCCTTCGCCGACGAGTTCTCGACCATCCTCAGCCGCCAGCTGGACGGCTGAACGATGAGTGCGGGCGTTCTGCAGAAGACCGGCGATCACGGGCGGCGGCGGCGCGGGCGCGGCCGGTCGCGGCCGATGTCCGAGATCAACGTCACCCCCTTCGTCGACGTGATGCTGGTGCTCCTGATCATCTTCATGGTGGCGGCGCCGCTGATGACGGTGGGGGTGCCGGTCGAACTGCCCAGGACCGCCGCCAATGCCCTGCCGTCCGAGCAGGAGGAACCGCTGACCGTGACCATCGCCGCCGACGGCACGGTGATGCTGCAGACCACCGAGATCGCGCGCGACGAACTGGTCACGCGGCTGCGCGCCGTCGCCGCCGAGCGCGACAGCACGCGGATATTCCTGCGCGCCGACGGGGCGGTGCCCTATGCGCAGGTGATGCAGGTGATGGGCGCGCTCAACCGCGGCGGGTTCGCCAATATCGGGCTGGTGACCGAGGCCGGCGGCCCGACGCTGGACGAAGGCGGCTGACGCGTGGGCGATGAA
>CAZNMK010000050.1:0-11106 GCA_964574045.1 uncultured Roseovarius sp.
CCGCCGCGGGGCGCGGCACGATGGCGGCGATGTCCTAGCGCCAGTCGGGCCGCCCGTTCATGTGGCAGCTCAGGTGCAGCGTCGGGTTCCAGCCTCCCGACACCGCCAGGCATTCGGCCCCGATCTTTTCCTCGCCCGACGCGGTGACGACGCTCACCGCCTCCAGCCCGCGCCGGCCATGCGCGTTGCTGACCTGCGCACCGGCATGAAACGGCACGTCCAGCGAACAGGTGGCGTCGTGGCGGGCGTCGATCAGCGCGCTGACATGCACGCCCGCGGCCAGCAGGTCGGCGGCGGTGCGATGGGCGTCGGCGTTGTTGCCGAAGACCGCCACGCTGCGCCCGGGGGCCACGCACCAGCGGTTGACATAGGCGCGCACGGCGCCGGCCATCATCACCCCGGGGCGGTCGTTGTTGGCAAACGCAACCGGCCGTTCCAGCGCGCCGGCGGCCAGCACCGTGCCCCGTGCGACGATCCGCCAGAAACATTCGCGCGGCGCGCCGGGCCGGGCCGCCACCTCGGGCGCCAGCCGCTCGAGCGCGCCGAAGGTGCCGCCGTCATAGGCGCCCGTGACGGCGGTGCGGGTCATCACGCGGACATTGTCCATCGCCGCCAGTTCGGCCGCGACCTCGGCCGCCCAGTCGCGCCCCGGCACGCCGTCGACCTCGATCGTCTCGGCATTGAGCCGCCCGCCCGGGCGCGTGTCCTCGTCGGCAAGGATCACATCGGCCCCCGCCCGCGCCGCGGTGATCGCCGCCATCAGCCCCGCCGGCCCGGCGCCGATCACCAGCAGGTCGCAATGCGCCCAGGCCTTTTCGACGCGCAGCTCGCTCGGGGCGCCCGACAGCGCCCCGAGCCCGGCCGCGCGCCGGATCGCCGGCTCGTAGACCCGTTCCCAAAAGGCGCGCGGCCACATGAAGGTCTTGTAGTAGAACCCCGCGCCAAGGAACGGCGCCGCCAGGTCGTTGAGCGCGAGGATATCGAATGCGAGGCTCGGCCAGCGGTTCTGGCTGCGCGCGGCCAGCCCCTCGGTCAGTTCCAGCGTCGTGGCGCGCAGATTGGGCTCCTGGGCACCGCCCCGCCCGACCGTGACCAGCGCGTTCGGTTCCTCGCTGCCCGCCGTCATCGCCCCGCGCGGGCGGTGATACTTGAACGAGCGCCCAATCACCCGCACGCCGTTGGCCATCAGCGCCGAGGCGAGCGTATCGCCCGCCAGCCCCTGATAGGCGCGCCCGTCGAAGGAAAACCCGATCCGCCGGCCGCGGTCGATCAGCCCCTCGCCGCCGATCCTCATCGCGCCGCCCCCTCTTCGCCGGCGGCGAATGCCACGTCCAGCACCTCGTGGGTGGCGGTGTCGCGGGTGACGACCAGCCAGGCGGCACAGCCCTGTTCATGGTACCACAGCTCGCGCGTCGCCCCGCAGGGGTTGTCGCGCAGGTGGAGATAGCCGTGCCAGGCCGCGGGCGGCGCGCCGGCGGCGGGGCGGTCGAGCGCAACCGCGTCGCCCATGCAGTAGAATTCACGCCGGTCACGCGAGCCGCAATTGGGGCATTCGACCCTCATCTCATCCCCCTCGCCGCGCCCCGGGCTTCATCTTGCCGGAAATACTCAATGTTCCATTCTCTCCACCCGGCGCCTCAGTGCAGGTTGTGCTGCGCGCCGGTGCCTTCCTCGTCCATCAGCCCGCGCCCGGTCTCGAAGCGATCGAGGCGAAAGCGCGCCGCGCTTTCGTGCGGATCGCCGGTGGCCAGCAGATGCGCCATCGCCCAGCCCGAGCCCGGTACCGCCTTGAAGCCGCCATAGCACCAGCCGCAATTGAGATAGAGCCCGTCGATATGGGTGCGGTCGACGATGGGCGATCCGTCGGGCGTCATGTCCATGATCCCGCCCCAGCTGCGCAGCACCCGCGCGTTGCCGATCATCGGCATCAGCGCCATGCCCGCCTCCATCACGTGCTCGGCCATCGGCAGGTTGCCGCGCGCGGCGTAGGAGGCGTAGAAATCCAGGTTGCCGCCGAAGACCAGCCCGCCCTTGTCGGACTGGCTGATGTAGAAATGCCCCATGCCGAAGCTGACGACGTGGTGGATACAGGGCTTGAGGCCCTCGGTCACGAAGGCCTGCAACACATGGCTTTCGATCGGCAGGCGCATGCCCGCCATCGCCGCCACCTGGCCCGAGCGGCCGGCGACCACGATCGCGACCTTGCCGGCCCCGATCGCGCCGCGTGTCGTCTGCACGCCGGTGACCTTGCCCCGGGCGATGTCGATGCCCGTCACCTCGCAGTTCTGGACGATGTCGACGCCCATCTCGCTGGCGGCGCGGGCATAGCCCCAGGCGACGGCGTCGTACCGGGCGGTGCCGGCCCGCGGCTGGTAAAGCCCGCCATGAACCGGATAGCGCGCATTGTCGAAATCGAGATAGGGCAGATGCCGGCGCACGCCCTCGCGGTCGAGCAGGATGGCGTCGTCGCCCCGCCCCAGCATGGCGTTGCCGCGCCGCACGGCGGCATCGCGCTGGCCGTCGGAATGAAAGAGGCTGATCTGCCCGCGCTGGCTGTGCATCACGTTGTAGTTCAGATCGGCCTCGAGCCCCTCCCACAGTCTCAGCGAATGGCTGTAGAATTCCGAATTGCCGGGCAGGAAATAGTTGGCGCGCACGATGGTGGTGTTGCGCCCGATGCTGCCGCCGCCGAGCCAGCCCTTTTCGAGCACCGCGACGTTGGTCAGCCCGTGGTTCCTGGCAAGGTAGTAGGCGGTGGCCAGCCCGTGCCCGCCGCCGCCGATGACGACGACGTCATAGGACGACCGCGGCGCGGCGTCGCGCCATTGCGCCTGCCAGCCGCGGTTGCCCGTCAGCCCTTCGCGCAGGATGCGCAAGCCCGAAAAGCGCATCTCCTTTCCCCCGGCACAAATCCCTGTCCCAGTCCCTGCCGACCGCGTAGCAGCCGCCCGCCGCGGCCGCGAAGACGTTTTCGACAAATCTCGGCCCGCCGGCGACCCGGGCCGCCGGCAGGCCCGCGCCCGGGGCTCAGAGCCCCAGCGCGCGATAGCTTGCCGCGACCTTGCCGATCGACACCAGATAGGCGGCGGTGCGCAGGTCCTCGACATCCTCGCGCGCGTGCCAGACCTCGCGGATCTGCTGGTAGGCCCCGCGCATGGTGTCGTCTAGCCCCGAACGCACCAGTTCGAGTTCGCCCGCCCCGCGAAGGTATTTCTGCTTGAATCCAGGCGTCAGATCCCACGCATCTCCCAGGTGCTCGTTAAGGGTGCTCAGCTCATCGACCAGAAGCTGGTGGCGCGCCTCCTCCTGCCGCCGGCCCATGCGGCCAAAGCGGATATGGCTGAGGTTCTTGACCCATTCGAAATACGACACCGTCACACCGCCGGCGTTGGCGTACATGTCGGGGATGATGACGGTGCCCTTGCGGCGCAGGATCTCGTCGGCGCCGGCGGTTACGGGTCCGTTGGCGGCCTCGATGATGAGCGGCGCCTCGATGCGCTCGGCATTGCCGAGGTTGATCACCCCCTCCAGCGCGGCCGGGATCAGGATGTCGCAATCCTCCTCGAGGTATTTCGAACCGTCGCGCACGTACTTGCCCGACGGGTAGCCGTCGACGCCGCCGTGCTTGGCGATCCAGGCGCGGACGTCCTCGACATCGAGCCCGTTCTCGTCGTAGAGCCCGCCATCGTGTTCGATGATGGCGGTGACGATGCAGCCGTCCTCCTCCGACAGGAACTTGGCGGCGTGATAGCCCACGTTGCCGAGCCCCTGCACGATCACGCGCTTGCCTTCGAGCCCGCCCTTGAGCCCGGCCTTCTTGACGTCCTCGGGGTGGCGGAAGAATTCCTGCAGCGCGTATTGCACGCCGCGGCCCGTCGCCTCGGTCCGGCCCTGGATGCCGCCGGCATTCACGGGCTTGCCGGTGACGCAGGCGCGGGCGTTGATGTCGGTGGTGTTCATCCGCCGGTACTGGTCGGCGATCCAGGCCATCTCGCGTTCGCTGGTGCCCATGTCGGGCGCGGGGACGTTCTGCGACGGGCTGATCAGGTCGCGCTTGGCCAGTTCGTAGGCAAAGCGGCGGGTGATCATCTCGAGTTCGTATTCGTCCCATTCGCGCGGGTCGATCCTGAGCCCGCCCTTGGAGCCGCCGAAGGGCGCATCCACCAGCGCGCATTTATAGGTCATCAGCGCCGCCAGCGCCTCGACCTCGTCCTGGTTGACACTCATGGCGTAGCGGATGCCGCCCTTCACCGGCTCCATGTGCTCGGAATGGACGCTGCGGTAGCCGGTGAAGGTGTGGATCTGGCCGCGCAGGCGGACGCCGAAACGCACCGTGTAGGTGGAGTTGCAGACGCGTATCTTTTCTTCCAGCCCCGGCGGCAGGTCCATCAGCGCCACGGCGCGGTTGAACATCAGATCCACGCTCTCGCGGAACGTCGGCTCCTTCCGGGGGGTTGCCATATCGATTGTCTCCCTTGTGCAGATCGGCCCGGCGCGACGGGCAGGCGCCGGCATCGCGGTCTTGCCGGTCGGGCGCCACGTTACCCTTTGCGGCGGCATTGTCCAGCCGGGCGTTCCGGCGCGCGGGGATTTCGGGCACTGGCGCAGGGCGCGAAACAATCGGCCGGCTCGCGGCAAACCGTTTCCCGCAGGCCATTGAATCGCAGTGACAATTCGACAAAATGCCACAATTTCGCCCATCTTTTCGGTCATTGCTGGCCCGTTAGGCCGCGACGCCAATCCAGAAGTCGCGGCATCGGTAGCGAGGTCTGTTGACATGAAAGAGGTACGCGCGGGGCTGTTGCAATCGAATCCGATTCCGGCCGAGGCCGCGGCACCCCCGGCCGGATTTCATGACGCGGCACCCGCGGCCGCCCTCGCGGCCCGGCTCGGCCGGTTCGCCCGCGACGAAGAGGGATCGGGCATCATCCTCACGCTCTTCGTGTTCATCTTCATGCTGGTGATGGCCGGCCTGGGCATCGACACCATGCGCCACGAGATGGAACGCACCCGCCTGCAGGCGACGCTGGATGCCGCCGTGCTGGCGGGCGCCGGCGCCCCGATGGGCACCGAGGTGCCCGAGATCAAGGCGATCGTCCAGGACTACTTCGCCAAGAGCGGCATGTCGCAATACCTGCACGAGATCGACACCGACGGCGAGGGCGCCGACGACATCGTGACCTCGCTCAACGCCACGCGGGTCTATGCCGAGGCCAGCATGGATATCGACACCTACCTGATGAAGCTGTCGGGCGTCGACACGCTGGGCGCCCGGGGCGCGGCGGCGGCCGAGGTGCGCACGCCCAAGCTGGAGGTGTCGCTGGTGCTCGACGTCTCGGGCTCGATGCGCGGCACCAAGCTGGCCAACCTGCAGAGCGCCGCCAGGAACTTCGTCACCACCATCCTCAACGGCTCGGACCCCGGCAACACCGTGATCTCGGTCATCCCCTTCGCCTGGACCGTCACCCCGGGCGAGAACATCTACAACGCGCTCACGGTGAACGAGACCCACGACTATTCCACCTGCCTGCGGTTCGCGTCTTCCGACTACAACGACGCCGGCATCGACCCCGATGTCGCCTTCGACCAGCAGATATTCACCGCGCTTTACGGCGATTTCGACGATCTCAACGCCGGCTGGCGCTCGTGCTTCCCCGAGGCCCGCGCGCAGATCCTGCCCTTCTCGATGAGCGAGGCCGACCTGCACGCGCATATCAACGCGCTCGATGCCGACGGCAACACCTCGGCCCATATCGGCATGAAATGGGGCGCGGCCATGCTCGACCCCGATTTCCAGGATGTCTTCAACGATCTCAAGGCCGCCAACGTGGTCGATGCATCGCTGAGCGACCTGCCGGCCGCCTATAACGAGCCCGAATCGCTCAAGATCATCGTGCTGATGGCCGACGGCCAGAACACGACGTCCTACTACTTCGACGACGACAGCCCCTATCGCGGCCCCGATTCCGACCTCTACCTGATGAAATACCAGCAGATGGAGTTCAAGTACGCCTACAAG
This sequence comes from uncultured Roseovarius sp., assembly GCA_964574045.1. Lineage (GTDB taxonomy): Bacteria > Pseudomonadota > Alphaproteobacteria > Rhodobacterales > Rhodobacteraceae > Roseovarius. The sequence continues at coordinate 6,020 of CAZNMK010000050.1, forward strand.
AAACGCCGCAAGGGCGGACTCCAATACTCCTACGACGAAGGCAAGTGCTCCAACAGCAAGTGGACCTGCATCTACGAGGCCACCGGCGCCGAGGTGTCCGCCTATTTCCTGCGCGACGGCGACGAGTACTACAACGTCGAGGAGGAGGACTGGATCGACGACACCGATTATGACGCGATCAAGGCCTCGCCCGGTTTCATCAGCGAAACCCGCCTGAGCTGGGAACAGGCCTGGGGGCTGATGTCGCCGCGCTATTACAGCGAGATAACCGGTAACTGGGGCGCCTGGAACGACTATTCCGGGTCGCAATACGAGAACGGTTCGGCCAAGGATGTGCGCATGCAGGCGATCTGTTCGGCGACCAAGGCCCAGGACGTGATCGTCTACACCATCGGCTATGCCATCTCGGCGGGCGGCAACGCCGAGACGCAGCTGCGCAACTGCGCCTCTTCGGCCAACCACTATTACCCGACGAATGGCGAAAACATCGCCGCGGCGTTCAACTCGATCGCCTCGAACGTCCAGAACCTGAGGCTGACGCAATGACCCGGCCTGGCATTCCCCACCGGCTGCGCCGGTTTCTCGCCGACGAGGGCGGCAACGCCTCGGTCGAGTTCGTGATCGTCTTTCCGCTCTACCTGGCGCTGATGATCATGTCGATCGAACTGGGCTTCGTCACCCTGCGGCACACGCTGCTGGAACGCGGGCTCGACATCGCGGTGCGCGACATCCGGCTGGGCACCGGCACCGCGCCCGAGCACGACCAGATCAAGCAGATCATCTGCGACAACGCTCTGATGGTGCGCGACTGCGAGCAGAACCTGCGGCTCGAGATGCGGCCGGCCGACCTGCGCGCCTTCAACTCGCTCGACACCACGGTCGACTGCACCGACGCATCCGAACCCAGCAAGCCGGTGCGCGCCTTCACCCCGGGCCAGCAGAACCAGCTGATGCTGCTCAGGGCCTGTCTGCGTTTCGACCCGCTTTTCCCCGACCGAGCCCTTGGCAGCGCGCTAGAGACCGATGCCAGCGGCCAGTCGGCCATCGTTTCGATGACCGCCTTCGTGCAGGAGCCGATCTGACATGTTCTGGCATGACCTCAAACTCCGCCTGCGGGATTTCCGCGATGACGAGCGCGGCTCGTTCATGGTCGAATCGGTGATCGCCCTGCCGCTGCTGTTCTGGACCGTCGCGGCGACCTTCGAGTTCTTCGAGGTGCACCGCTACAAGAGCGTGCGCGAAAAGGCGACCTACACCATCGCCGACATGATCTCGCGCGAGCAGGACGCCGTGACCGATACCTACATGGACAACGCCAAGACGCTGTTCGATCTCATCGTCAACGACAACGGCACCAACCAGCTGCGCGTCAGCATCATCCGTTACGATGCCGACGACGACGTGTACGAGGTATTCTGGTCCCGTGTCCGCGGCACGGGACCGATGGCAGCGCTCGAAGACGCCGACGTTGCCAACGATCACGATCGCCTGCCGATCATGGCCGATGGCGAGGACGTGATCCTGGTCGAAACGGTGTCGAACTACGACTCGCTGTTCAGCCTGGTGTTGCCCAACCCGTTCAATATCGACACCCGCGTCTTTACCAGCATCCGTTTCGCACCGCAGATCTGTTTCAACGCCTGCGGCGCGTGACCCGCATCAGCGTGCGGCCGGGCCGCTTGCCAGCCGCGCGCCGATGATGTCGGCCATCGCCTTGGCCTGCGCGCCCGGCGTCACCCCGCCGACGCCCACGCGCCTGCCCCACCGCCACCACAACCCCGGCCGCCAGCGCGCCGGCGCGCGCGCACAGAGCCGCAGGATGAAACCGTTCGACGGCTTGAAGGCAAAGGCGCCGCGGTCGACGCTGGCGATCTCTTCCCACCGGGCGATCGTTTCGCCGTCGCTGCTGCGCAGCCCCGCCTGCGTCAGTTCGACGGCCAGCATGGTTGCCCGCCGCAGCATCTCGCTCACCCAGAGCGCCCCCAGCCCGACGACGATCAGCACGGCCTGAAGCCCGGCAGAGGCCGGCGGACGGGCCAGCGCCAGCCACAGCAGCAGCGCCCCCAGGCACCACAGCACCGCCAGCCCCAGCGCGCGGCGCATCGGCGATGCCCGGACCACCGCCAGTATCTCGTCATCCCCGGCCATGCCTGCCCTCCCGTTGACACCGCCGACCGGGGCGTGCCGTGCCGGATCGGACCCGGCACGCTGTAGCCCGGACAGGCGCCGGGCGCGAGCGGTTTTCGGCGAAGCCGCACCGTTCGCGCATCCGCGCCGACCGCTGCAGCCCGGCGCTCACGCCGCGACGGACTTGCGCACCATCTCCCAGTACAGGTCCTGCACCTGGGGCAGCGACAGCCGCCCGCCGGGCCGGAACCAGGTGTTGATGCCGGTCAGCATGGCAATCAGCGCCATCGCCGCGATACGCGGGTCGGCGACGGCAAAGGCGCCCCGTTCGACCCCGCGGCGCAGGATATCCTCGAGCCGCTGTTCGTAGGCACGCCGCAGCGCCTCGATCCGGGCGAAATTGTCGGCCTCGAGGCTGCGCAGCTCCATATAGGCGATGAACACCTCGTCGGGCCGCTCGGCGTGAAAGCGGATGTGGAATCGGGTGAACGCCTTGAGCGCGGGAAACGGCATCGCGCGGCCGGGCAGCGCGTCGTAGGCGGCAAGCAGCTCATCGAGGTGGGTTTTCATCAGGTCGAAGAGCAGCGTCTGCTTGTCGGGCGTGTAGTTATAGAGCGCCCCCGCCTGCACCCCCACCTCGGCCGCGATTTGCCGCATGGAAACAGCGGCATAGCCGTGCCGGGCGAACAGCCGCAGCGCCGCCCGCCGCACCCGCGGGCCGGTGATGCCGGAATGGGAACCTTGCGTTCTGGCCATGCCGGCAGGATAATTGAACAAATGTTCAGATCAACGCCCGGCTTGCCCCGCCCCCCCGGAAAGTGGCAAGAGAGAGACAGTGGCAGACGAAAGATACCGCCGATGACCATCCGCCCCCTTGCCGCACTGGCCGCCGCTGCCGTGGTGGCGGGCTGCAATTCCTTTCCCCAGCTCGACGCGGCGGTCAGCCCCGGCGCGCTGGACCCCGGCTACCCGGCACTGATGCCGGTCGACGACCTGCGGATGGCGGCGGCGGCGCGCGTGCCCTCGCCGGGGGCGACGACGCTGGTTGCCGATGCCGGGGCCGGCGCCAGCCCCGCGCCAGAGATCGACGCCCGCGCGGCCCGCCTGAAGGCCCGCGCCGCGCGCCTGCGCGGCGAGGCGGTGATCGACGCCGCCGCCCGCGAGCGGCTGAACCGGAGCGTCGAGATCGACGAGCAGGATATCTGAACGAACCCGCCGCCGGCCCCGCCCGGCGCGCTCGGTCCGCCGCGGCGGCGAAACCCGCGTTGCACAGCCCGCCCCGAGCGGGTACATGGCGGCCTTAACCCCGTCCGCCAACCGATCCCGGAGCGCGCCCATGACCACCCCCCTGCGGCTCGGCATCGCCGGGCTCGGCACCGTCGGTGCCGGCGTCGTCAAGATCGTCCGCCAGAAGGCCAACCTGCTCGCGGCCCGCGCCGGGCGCCCGGTGACGATCGCGGCGGTCTCGGCGCGAAGCCGCGACAAGGATCGCGGCGTCGACATCGCCGCCAACGCCAGGGAGGACGACCCTGTCGCGCTCGCCACCCGCGCCGATGTCGACGTGCTGGTGGAACTGATGGGCGGCAGCGACGGCCCGGCCAAGGCCGCGACCGAGGCGGCGCTGGCGGCGGGCAAGCATGTCGTGACCGCCAACAAGGCGATGCTGGCCCATCACGGCCAGGCACTGGCCGAGGCGGCCGAGGCCGCGGGCGCGGCGCTGCGCTTCGAGGCGGCCGTCGCCGGCGGCATCCCGGTGGTCAAGGCGCTGGCCGAGGGGCTGGCGGGCAACGACATCACCCGCGTCATGGGGGTGATGAACGGCACCTGCAACTATATCCTCACCCGGATGCAGTCGGCCGGCCTGCCCTATGACGAAGTGTTCGAAGAGGCCCGCCGGCTCGGCTATCTCGAGGCCGATCCCAACCTCGACGTGGGCGGCATCGACGCCGGGCACAAGCTGGCGCTGCTCGCCGCCATCGCCTTCGGCACACGGGTGGATTTCGGCGCCGTGGCGCTCGAGGGTATCGAACGGGTCACCATCGAGGACATCCGCCACGCCGATCACCTGGGCTTTCGCATCAAGCTTCTGGGCGTGGCGCAAATGACCGGGCGCGGGCTCGAACAGCGCATGTCGCCCTGCCTCGTGCCCAAGCACAGCCCCCTGGGCCAGCTCGAGGGCGGCACCAACATGGTGGTGCTCGAGGGCGACCAGGTGGAACAGATCGTGCTGCGCGGCCCCGGCGCGGGCCAGGGGCCGACCGCGAGCGCCGTGATGGGCGACGTCATCGACATTGCGCGGGGCGCGCGCATGCCCGCCTTCGGCATGCCGGCAACAGAGCTGACGCAGCCCGCGCCCGCGCACACGGCGACGCCCGCGCCCTATTACCTGCGCATGGCGCTCGAGGACAAGCCGGGCGCGCTGGCCAAGGTGGCCACGGTGCTTGGCAACGCCGGCATCTCGATCGACCGGATGCGCCAGACCCGCCACGAGGCCCGCACCGCGCCGGTGCTGATCGTCACCCACCGCACCACCCGCGCCGCGCTGGACGAGGCGCTGGCGGCGATGGCCGGCCTCGACGTGGTCGCGCAGCCGCCGGTCGCGCTCAGGATCGAGGCCGCCTGAGCGCAAACCGCCCGCGGCCGGGGCGGCGCTTGTGCCCCGGACCGGCCGCCGCTAATGCTGTTGTCCGACCGTCCGGGCCAATTTCGCGCAAGGAGTTTCCGCATGACCGCCGCGACCGCCGCCGCAGACTTCAACGACGACATGCTGTCGCTGGCGCTGGCCCGCGTCACCGAGGCGGCGGCACTGGCCTGCCGCCCGCTGATCGGGCGCGGCGACGAGAAGGCCGCCGACCAGGCGGCGGTCAATGCCATGCGCCGCGAACTGGGGCGGCTCGACATCGCCGGCACCGTGGTGATCGGCGAGGGCGAGCGCGACGAGGCGCCGATGCTCTATATCG
>CAZNMK010000051.1:0-11058 GCA_964574045.1 uncultured Roseovarius sp.
CGAAGGCCACGCGCATGCCGAGCACCACCAGCACCAGCATCCCGCCCGTGACCCACAGCCCGATCTCGATCGGCTCCATCAGTCGTGCCCCTCGAGCTGTTCGGCCTCGCTGCGGGCCTGTTCGGCCACCGTCTGTACCAGCGGCACCGCCGCCGGGCGCGCCGTGCCCAGCGCCAGCGCCCGTCCATAGGCCCAGAGCTGCAGCGCCAGTCGCAGGCACAGCACGGCAAAGGCCACCGGCACCACCAGCTTGGCCGGCCAGACCGGGGCGCCGATGTCGATGGTGCTGTCACGGCTCCACAGCGGCAGCGAGAAATCGAAACTGCGCTGGAAATGCGCCCAGCTGCCCCACAGGAGCGCCAGCATCAGCGCCAGGATCAGCAGCACGGTGACGAACTCGGCCGCCCACAATGCCCGTCCGCGCAGATGCCCGACCAGGATATCCATGCGGATGTGCCCGCCCTCGCGCTGCACGTAGGACACGCCGAGGATGGCGATGACGGGCATCAACAGCTCGATGTAATCGACATAGCCGGCCAGCGGCGCATCGAGGAATTTCCGCCCGCCGACGGACCGCACGGCCAGAAACATCAGCGAAAACGCCGCCAGGCCGCTCAACAGCGCAAAGAACCGCTCCAGCCGCAGCAGCGCCCTGTCCAGGCGGCTGAGCAGGCTGTCGTCCTCCAGGACGGTGGACACCCCGGCCATGCGACCCTCCCCCGTTCCGGCATGCCCGCAATTGCGATGGCCGCCCGGGCGCGTGGCGCCGGACGGCCCCGGTTCAAGCTGTCAGTTGGCGGCGCGTGTCTTTTCCAGCGTCGACATCACCAGATCGTATAGCGCCTGACCCGGCAGGCCCTGCGATTCGATGTCGGCGATCCACTGCTCGCGGATCGGGTCTGCGGCCCTGGCACGGAACGCGGCGATCTGATCGTCGGGGATCATGACCTTCTCAACGCCCTTTTCCTCGAGCACGCTGTCCCAGCGCTCGAGCAGCTTGCCGTAATTGGCCAGGTAATGCTCGATCGCCTCGGGCACCGAGCTGTCGAGCGCCTCGCGCTCGGCGTCCGAGAGCGCCTCGTAGGCGTCGATGTTGACCACCACCGGGCAGTTCACCGTTCCGGGGTTGAGGTTCGCCGTCCACCAGTCGGCCTGGTTGATGGTGCCAAAGCTCAGATGCGCGTGCTGGGCAAAGGATACCGCGTCGACGACGCCCGATTCCATCGCCTGGTAGGCCTCGGTCGCGGTTACAGAGGTCGGCACCGCGCCCACCGCCTCGAACGCCTCGCCGATGCCGCCGGTGGCGCGAACGCGCATGCCCTCGAATTCGGCCAGGGTGTCGCGCGGCTCGCCGGTGCCGACGATGTTGTATTGCGGCATCGGCGAGGTCATCAGCAGGCGCGCGTTCCACTGCGCCATCTCGTCCTGCACCGCCTGGTGGCCATAGACGGCATGGCTGACCGCCACCTCCTCGGCCAGGTTGTCGACACCCAGGAACGGCAGTTCCAGCACCGTGATCAGCCGGTTCTTGTCGGGGTGGTAGCCGGCGCAGAACTGCGCCATCTCGATCGCGCCGATGGATATGTTGTCGAGGTTCTCGCGCGGCTTCGACAGCCCGCCATAGCTGATGTTGAGCGTGAACTCGCCGCCGGTCTTTTCCGCCACCAGCTCGGCCAGCCTCTCGACATGCTCGGTAAAGGCGCGGCGCTTGCCCCACAGCGACACGTTCCATTCCGTCGCCATCGCTTCGGCCGCGAAGGCAAGGCCAAGGGCGGTGCCGAGCGTCAGTCCGAATACTCTGCGCATGTTAATTCCTCCCGTTTTATGATTTTGATGCGGATCAGCATAACCGGCACACTCCGGTTGCCAACCGCAAAAAGGCCGGATTGACGCGCCGTCGCTACTCGGCGGCGTCGCGGCGCGGCAGCACCCAGCCGGGGCGCGGGAAATGGCAGGTATAGCCGCCGGGATGGCGTTGCAGGTAGTCCTGGTGCTCGGGCTCGGCCTCCCAGAAATCGCCAGCCGGCGCGACCTCGGTCACGACCTTTCCCGGCCAGAGCCCCGAGGCATCGACATCGGCGATGGTGTCGAGCGCGATGCGCCGCTGCGCGTCGTTGCACCAGTAGATGGCCGAACGGTAGGAGAGCCCGACATCGTTGCCCTGGCGGTTGGGCGTGGTCGGGTCGTGGATCTGAAAGAACGCCTCGAGCAGCCGGCGATAGCCGATCCTGCCGGGATCGAAGACCACCTCGAGCGCCTCGGCATGGGTGCCGTGATCGCGGTAGGTTGCGTCGGGCACGTCGCCGCCGCTATAGCCCACCCGGGTGCGGATGACGCCGGGCAGCTTGCGAATGAGCTCCTGCATGCCCCAGAAACACCCTCCTGCCAGAACGGCGCGTTCCTCAGCCATCTTTTTCCTCCAGCCAGTCCAGGTAATCACCATAGCCCTCGGCCGCCATGTCGTCACGGTGGACGAAACGCAGCGCGGCGGAATTGATGCAGTAGCGCAGACCTCCGCGCTCGCGCGGCCCGTCGGGAAAGACATGGCCGAGATGGCTGTCGGCATGGGCCGAGCGCACCTCGGTGCGCACCATGCCGAGCGAGTCGTCGCGGTGCTCGGTGACGTTTTCCAACACCAGCGGCCTGGCGAAGCTGGGCCAGCCGCAGCCGGCATCGAACTTGTCGGTCGAGGCGAAAAGCGGCTCGCCCGATACCACGTCGACATAGATGCCCGGCTCGTCATGGGCGTTGTATTCCCCGGTAAAGGGCCGCTCGGTGCCGCCCTGCTGGGTGACGCGGTACTGCTCCGGCGTGAGCAGTGCCAGCGCCGCGTCGCTGCGCTTCCAATTCATCCGCATCTCCCCTTGCCGTCAGACATGTCCTTGGAAAGGACATGGCGCGGATCGCGGCAAATGCAACGGCAGCCGGCGCGCCGCGGGCGCCGGTTCCGCGCGGGGGCCGGCGCGAAGGTGATTCCGATCCCGTGCGGTGCGATGCTCAATAGCGCCGTGCTACGGCGATCCTGAACCGGCCATTTGCCGCACCGGTCACGAACTCGCATAGTGCGGACGGAGTTGCCGTTCCCGGCGCCAGAAACATAGAGCCGCACCCGAACCGAGGGGTGGGCGAGCGGCGCCTGCCCCGTGGGGACGGTTCGGGCGCTGCCAAATCGTAGATTTGGCATATGGTGCTGCATCTGAAAGGGCGGGTAAGGCCTCTTTTGAGGCCTTCGCCATCCGGCGCACGAACGTCCGCTCCTTATGAAAGGCAGAATTCCAGTCAAAAAAGGAACTCTTACGCGTCGATTTCCAACGGGATTTTGGTGGAGCCTAGGGGGATCGAACCCCTGACCTCTTGCATGCCATGCAAGCGCTCTCCCAGCTGAGCTAAGGCCCCGTACCGCGCGGCCCCGTGGGGCCGTCATCGGCGCTATCTAGGCAAACCGCGGGACGGGATCAAGGGGAAAATCCCGCCCGCCGCGGTCAGCCGTCGGTGTCGTCGTCCGACATCTCGGCGATGTCGTCGAGCGATACGTTGTCATCGTCGTCGTCGTCCAGAACGTCGTCGTCCAGGTCGACGTCGACGTCGTCATCTTCCAGCACGTCGCCGTCGAGATCGCTGTCCGATCCGCGCAGTTTCTTGGTTTCGGCGTCTTCGGCATCGGCGGTGATCGTGCGGCTCTTGCCGCTTTCGATCCGCACGACCTCGCCCGTGTAGGGGCTGACGATGGGGTCCTTGTTGAGGTCGTAGAAACGCTTGCCGGTGGTCGGGCAGACGCGCTTTACACCCCATTCTTCCTTGGGCATGGATGATCCCTCTTGCAACTACGATGGTCTTGCGGACGATCCGCGCCACCTGCCATAACCGGGACAAGGTGTCAAAGGCTTTGCGCACCCCGCGCGCAGCAATCCGCAGAAGGCGCATATGGGCGATCGCATTCTTCCCGGCAACCCCCCCGTCGAACTGGTCCTGCGCCGGTCGTCCAGGGCGCGGCGGATATCGCTCAGGGTGTCGGCGCTCGACGGGCGGGTGACGCTGACCCTGCCGCCGGGCGTGCCGGAAGGCCAGGCACTGGATTTCGCCGGGCAAAAGGCCGACTGGCTGCGCCGGCAGCTCCGCCGCCAGCCCGTCGCGGTAGAGGTGGCGATCGGCACCGAACTGCCCGTCGGGGGCGAACCGATGCAGGTGGTGCAGGCGGCGGGCCGCGGCGTGCGGGCCGAGGCGGGGCGGCTGCTGGTGCCCGGACCGGCCGAAACCGTCCCCGCGCGCCTGCGCGCCTGGCTCAGGGCCCGTGCGCGCGACCGGCTGGCCGAGGCATCCGACCGCCACGCCGCCGCGCTGGGGCGCGCCTATGCCCGCATCACCCTGCGCGACACCCGTTCGCGCTGGGGATCGTGCACGCCCGCGGGCGGGCTGATGTATTCGTGGCGGCTGATCATGGCGCCGGCGGATGTGCTCGACTATGTCGCCGCGCACGAGGTCGCGCATCTGGCCGAGATGAACCATTCCCCCGCCTTCTGGGCCACGCTCGGGCAACTGATGCCGGGCTACGAAGCGCCCCGCCGCTGGCTGCGCCGGAACGGCACGGGGCTGCACCGCTACCGCTTTGGCGATTGACGCCCGCCGCATTCGTGATCACAAATAAGCCATGCTTGCCGCCACCCGCCCCGATCCGGCACCCAGTTCGGCCCATGACCGCGTCTATCGCGGTCTGCGCAGCCGCATCATGCATGGCGAGCTGTCCCCAGGCCACGCGCTGACGCTCAGGGGGCTTGCGGCCGAATACGGCGTTTCCATGACCCCTGCGCGCGAGGCGGTGCGCCGGCTCTCGGCCGAGGGGGCGCTGACGGTTTCCAGCTCGGGCCGGGTGACGACGCCCGAACTGAGCAACGAACGCATCGAGGAACTGGCGGCCCTGCGCACCCTCATCGAGGTCGAGCTTGCCAGCCGCGCCCTGCCGCGCGCCCATATCGCGCTCATCGACCGGCTGCAGACCATCAACGGCCTCATCGCCGAGATCGTCGCGCAGAAGGACGCCATCGGCTATATCCGCCGCAACCTCGAGTTTCACCGCACGCTATATCTGCGCGCCCAGGCGCCGGCGATGCTGGCAATGGCCGAAACCGTCTGGCTGCAACTCGGGCCGACCATGCGCATGCTCTACGCGCGGGTCCACCGGCAAGAGCCGTCGCATTATCACCGCTTGATCATCGCCGCGCTCAAGGCCGGGGACGAACCGGGGCTGCGCCTCGCCGTGCGCTCGGACGTCACCCAGGGCTTGAAGATGCTGCTCGCGTGATGGCCGGGCTTGCCGAACTCCTGATCGCGCTCGGCCTGCTGTTCCTGGCCGGGCTCGCCGCCGACCGGATCGGCGCGCGCACGCGGCTGCCGCGGGTGACGCTGCTCCTGGCGTGCGGCATCGTCATCGGTGCGCCGGGGCTCGATCTGCTGCCGCCGGCGGCGACGGCGCTCTACGAATTCCTTGCCGTCACGGCCCTGACGATGGTCGCCTTCATTCTCGGAAGCGCGATGACGCGGGCCAACCTGCGCCGGCACGGGGCGGCGATCCTGACGGTATCGGCGACGATCGTCGCGGTCAGCATGGCGCTGGTGGCTCTCGGGCTGTGGCTGGTGGGGGTTCCGGCCCCAGCGGCCCTGCTACTGGGGGCCATCGCCACCGCCACCGACCCCGCGGCGACGCAGGACGCGATCCGCCAGGCGGGGCGCGACGGCGCCTTCGCCGCCGAGCTGCGCGGCATCGTCGCCATCGACGACGCCTGGGGGCTGCTCGCCTTTTCGCTTGCCGTGGTGCTGGCACAGGGAATGACCGAGGGGCCCGAACTGGCGCATCTGGCCCAGGGCGCGTGGGAAATCGGCGGCGCGCTTGTGCTCGGGGCGGCGATCGGAGTGCCGGCGGCCTATCTGACCGGCCGCCTGCAGCCGGGCGAGCCCTTGATGACCGAGGCGCTGGGAATCGTGTTCCTGACCGCGGGCCTGGCGATCTGGGCCGGTGTCTCGTACCTGCTCGCGGGGATGGCGGCGGGCGCGACGGTGGCCAACCTCGCGCGCCACCACGACCGCGCCTTTCACGAGATCGAATATGTGCAATGGCCCTTCCTGCTGCTCTTCTTCGTGCTCGCCGGCGCCTCGTTCGACGTCGGCGCGATGACCGCCGCCGGGGCGGTCGGGCTGGCCTATGTGGCGCTGCGCATCGCCGGGCGCATTGCCGGCGGCTGGCTGGGCGGTGCGCTGTGCGCCGCGCCGCGCGCCCGCCGGCGCTGGTATGGCATCGCGCTGATGCCGCAGGCGGGGGTGGCGATGGGCATGGCGCTGGTGGCGGCGCAGAGCTTTCCCGCCCATGCGCCCCTGCTTCTGACGCTGACCATCGCCACCACCGTGGTGTTCGAACTGGCCGGGCCGGTCATGACCTTGTGGGCGGTGCGCCGCGCGGATCATTCGGATCATCGCAGATGACGACTGAAAATTCATTCGGAACAGATACCTGAACGGTCATCCCGTTGACTCGGTCATGACTGCTTCCCAGCTTTTCCGGCATGGAACAGATACTGGGTTTTCTGTCTTCGCCCGCCGCTCTCTGGATCTGGGCCGCGCTCGTCGTCCCGAGCGAGTTCGTCCTGCTGCGTGACCTGCGCCGCAACAACGCCCACCTCATGAGCCTGATGAAGCTCGTCTGGGTTCTGACCGTGCTCTATTCGGGCCCCCTGGGTCTGCTGATCTACTGGACATGCGGACGCAAGGAAATCGCCCGCGACGGCCTGGTGCGCCGTGCCTTCCGGTCGGTCGCGCATTGCTATTCGGGCTGCGGCATGGGCGAAATCGCCGGCCTGTTCATCGCCGTGGGGCTGCTGCAGCTGTCCACGCCCTGGGTCGCGGGCTTCACCTTCGCACTGGCTTATGCCGCCGGCTTCGCGCTGACGGTGGGACCGCTGATGCAGGAGGGCGTCGGCCTGCGCGAGGCGATGTGGGACGCGGTGCTGTCCGAAACCCCCAGCATCACCGTGATGGAGGTGGTGGCGATCGCGGTCGACCTGACGCTGGCCGGCGATGCCGGGCCGGGGACGCCGCTGTTCTGGACATCGCTGGCGGTGTCGCTGAGCTGCGGCCTCTTCGCCGCCTGGCCGGTCAATCTGCTGCTCATCCGTTTCGGCGTCAAGGAAGGCATGATGGACCCGCGCGATGCCGGCCACAGCGCCTGATGCGTCCGCGGTGCCGCGACCTCAGGCGGCCAGGCCCTTGTCGCCCATCTTGAGGTATTTCTGCCGCCGCGCCTCGATCAGCGCCGCCCGGTCCATGCCGTCGAGCTGGCAAAGCAGCTCTTCGATCGCCCCGCCCACCTCATCGAGCGCCGCGTCGCGGTCGCGATGCGCGCCACCCTGGGGCTCGGGGATGATCCGGTCGATCACGCCCAGTTTCTGCAGATCCTGCGCCGTCAGGCGCAGCGCCTCGGCGGCCTCGCGCATCTTCTCGGCATCCTTCCACAGGATCGAGGCGCAGCCCTCGGGGCTGATCACCGAATAGACCGAATGCTCGAGCATCGCCACCCGGTCGGCCGAGGCAAAGGCCACCGCCCCGCCGGAGCCGCCCTCGCCGATGACGACGCTGACCAGCGGCACCCCGATGCCGAGGCAGGTCTCGGTCGAGCGCGCGATCGCCTCGCTTTGTCCGCGTTCCTCGGCCCCCTTGCCGGGATAGGCGCCGGGGGTGTCGACCAGGGTGATCACCGGCAGGCCGAAACGGTCGGCCATCCGCATCAGCCGGATCGCCTTGCGGTAGCCCTCGGGCCGGGCCATGCCGAAATTGCGCTCGATCCGGCTCTTGGTGTCGTTGCCCTTCTCGTGGCCGATCACCATCACCGGGCGGTCGCGAAACCGCGCCAGCCCGCCCATCACCGCCTGGTCGTCGGCAAAGTTGCGGTCGCCGGCCAGCGCCGTGTACTCGGTGAAAAGCGCCTCGACATAGTCCTTGCAATGGGGCCGTTCGGGGTGGCGGGCGACCTGGCATTTGCGCCACGGGCTGAGGTTCTTGTAGAGATCGCGCAACAGCGCCGCCGCCTTCTTGTCCAGCGCGGCGGCCTCGGCCTCGATGTCCATGTCCTCGCTGGTGCGCGCCAGTGCGCGCAATTCCTCGGCCTTGCCTTCGATCTCCGCCAGCGGCTTCTCGAAATCGAGGTAGTTGGTCATGCCCGCGCTCCTGCCAGTGCCGCCGCGATATATGGCCGGCCCGGCGGCGATTTGCAATCGAAACGCCGCCGCCGGGGCATCGGGCGTTCAGATCGGGCCGGGCCACAGCACCGGCACGAGCGTCGCCACCAGCAGCGCCGCCATCGTCCGGTTGAAGAGCCGCAGCCGGGCGGTATCGCGCATCAGCCGGCGCACGCCCCGGCCCATCGCCGTCCAGGCCGTGGTGCTGACGACCGACACACCCACATAGACCGCCGCCACCGACAGCACCGCGCCCAGGTCGCGCCCCGCCGCGTAAAGCGTGATCGCCGACAGCGCCATGCTCCATGCCTTGGGGTTGACCCACTGGAACGCCGCCGACTGCACGAAGGTCAGCGGCGCACCTTCGCCGGTCGCGTCGTCCCGCGGCGGGGCGGCGTTGGCGATCCGCCAGGCCAGCCACAGCAGGTAGCCCACGCTCAGCGCCTTGAGGACGCCATAGCTTGCCGGCCACAGGTCGAACAGCTGCATCACCCCCAGGCCCACCAGAACCACCATCGCCGGAAACCCAAGCCCCACCCCCATCATGTGCGGAACGCTGCGGCGAATGCCGAAATTGGCGCCCGAGGCCATCAGCATCAGGTTGTTGGGCCCCGGCGTCAGGACCGTGACCAGCGCAAAGGCGACCAGGGGGGCAAGGAAATCCATGTTCATCGCGCAACATTATCCGATTCAATCCGGTGATTTGTTGCTTTCGATTGTCATGGAATGCAAGTCGCGCAACTATCCCGCGCGATGGACAGGATCAACAACCAGATATTGCACCACCTGTCTCGCAACGGCCGGATCAGCAATCTCGACCTGGCCGAGCGCGTCGGACTTTCGCCCTCGGCCTGTCTGCGCCGGGTGCAGGATCTGGAACGAAGCGGCGTCATTCGCGGCTACCGGGCGGTGCTGGACCGAGCCAGGATGGGGGTCGGGTTCGTGGCCTATGCCACCGTCGGGCTGAGCGAGCACAACAAGACCAGCCAGGAGGCGTTCGAGCGCGCGATGGCCCGCGCGCCCGAGGTTCTGGAATGCCACAACATCACCGGCTCGGTCGAATACCTGCTGCGTATCGAGGTGGCCGACATGGCCGCCTACAAGGCGTTCCACACCGATGTCATCGGCACCCTGCCGCAGGTGAACGCGATCACCACCTATGTCGTGATCGGCTCGCCCAAGGACGCCCGCGCCTGAGGGGCCGCGCGCGCGCCGCGCTCAGATGCGGCCCTTCCACGGCACCAGCCACTTCTCGGCCCGGCGCATCAGGATGTCGATGCCGTAGCCGATGATCCCGATCAGGATGATCCCCATCAGCACGATGTCCGTGAGCTGAAAGCGCGACGCGACCATGATCATCATCCCCGCCCCCTTTTCGGCGGCGACGAGTTCGGCCGCGACGACCGTGCCCCAGCACACGCCCATCGCCACCCGCGCGCCGGTGAATATCTCGGGCAGGGAATTGGGCATGATCACATGGCGCATCAGCTGCCACCTGCTGGCCCCCAGCGAATAGGCGGCGTGCACCTTGGAAATCGCGACCCCCGACACCCCGGCGCGCGAGGCGATGGTCATGATCCACAACGCGGCCAGGAACAGCAGGATGATCTTGCCGACCTCGCCGATCCCGGCCCAGATGATCACCAGCGGAATGAGCGCCAGCGGCGGCACCGGGCGCATGAATTCGACGATCGGGTCGAACCAGCCGCGGAACCAGTCGCTGAGACCCATGGCATAGCCCAGCGGAATGCCCACCAGCGCACCGAAGAAAAAGCCCACAACCACCCGGAAAAGCGACCAGTAGAGATGCTCCCACAAGGTGAAGTTCTGATAGCCCTGGCTGGCGATCTCGCCCACCCGGGCGACCACCGCCTCGGGCGGGGGCAGCCAGATCGGCTCCATCTGCAAGCCGCCGTCGGGCGTGAAGTTGAGCGACCCCTTGTCGGTCACCGCGACGGTTCCGTTGGCCACCCGCACGCTGTCGCCGGGGCCGGCCGGCTGACCGTCGACCGCCACCACCCGCGCGCCGTCCTTGCGGGTGATCTCGTCGTTCTTGTCCATCAGCAGCAGTTTCGAACGCCACGCGCCCACCTCCAGCACGTCGTTGCGCGCGAACCCGTCGCCGGGGTCCACCTCGGGCGTCTCGACGTCCTCGCCGACGCGAAAGACCCGCACCGTTACCTCGGCATCGTCGCGGGTGCCGTCGGGCGCCTCCATCGTGTAGGTAAAGGCGGTGTCGCCCACGAACGGACCGGGCGCGTGAAAGGGCACCCATTTCGACCCGGTGAACGCCCCCCACAGCAGAAAGATGGTCAGCACCGAGATCACGCTCGCCCAGCGGTCGGGCCTGACCGCGCTCTCGTCGCCGAATGTCACGGTCTTGAGCGAGGTGAAGTCGTGCCGCTCCAACAGCCGCCGCAGCCCCATGCGCACGGCGACGAAGGCAAGCGCGAAGATCGCCACATAGAGAGCCAGGATGATCATGCCGGCGCCTCCTCGGAGCGGCCCATGATCTCTTCTTCCATGTCCCAGATCATCGACAGGATTTCCTCCCGCTTGGCGGCGAATTCGGGATGCTTCTTGACCTCGCGCAGGTCGCGGCCCACGCCCATGTCGGCAAAGGGCAGCTGGTATTCGCGGTGGATGCGCCCCGGCCGCGGCGCCATCACCAGCAGGCGTTCGCCCAGCAGCAGCGCCTCCTCGACCGAGTGGGTGATCAGGATGATGGTCTTGCCGGTCTCCTTCCAGAGCTTCAGCACCAGCCCCTGCATCTTTTCGCGGGTCAGCGCGTCGAGCGCGCCGAGCGGCTCGTCCATCAGGATCACGTCGGGGTCGT
>CAZNMK010000052.1:0-11029 GCA_964574045.1 uncultured Roseovarius sp.
GCCGCCGAGCCTCCTGACCGTTTTTGCAGATCAAGACTTGCCGTTCGCACTCACGACGGCTTGCCATGCGCCCGCGGCCCTCATGTCTGGGCGGGCACACCCCAAGGTACTGGAGCGATTTGCCACGCTGGCCGAGGCCATGCAGGGGGCAATCGCTCAAGCCGAAGATATCACACCTGAAGACGCGCCGCGTATCCTGGCAATCCTCGATCGGGAGGGCCGCCTCGTTCTGGCCGGGGCTACCAATGATGGCGGGGTCGCATGGTGCCACCCGGTCTCGGATGCCGCCGAAGCCCGCGCCGTCGTGTCCGAGGCCAGCCAGACCCGCGCGCAGGCCATGCGGGCGGCCGAGTGGCATGAACATGGCCTCGCGCGACGGCTGCGGCACCACGCCGACCTTCTCGATGCCCGTCTTGTCGATCCGCTCTGGCGTGTCTTCGCGTCTCGCGCCCTGCAGATCGCGGCGTGACGCCCGAGAGTCAGAGAAGGGCAGGGGAGGATGTGAGCCTACGGGGACGAGAGAGAGCCCCGGGGTTCAGATCCTTTCCCTCATTCCGGAGTTTCCAATGTCCAAGATCGAACCCACCCTGCCCGCGCCGATGGCGCCGTCCAGGATTGATTTCGCTGCCGTGCTGGCCCGGCAGGCCGAGCGCGACGCGCGGATCGCAGCTTTGCGTCCGGCCAACAAGGAGCGCCTCTTCGATGGCCTGACTGCCGCGGGCATCACCCATGTGACCGTGAGCTTTGACGGCTATGGCGATAGCGGCCAGGTTGACAGCATCGAAGCCTACGCTGGCGACGCCGAAGTCACTTTCCCCAAGACCCAGATCGCCTATGCCGCATTGACCTGGGACGACCCCGAAGTCGAGATGCGGGCGCTTTCGCTCGAAGATGTCGTGGAGCAACTGGCGTACGACTTGCTGTCTGACACTCACGGCGGTTGGGAAAACAACGACGGCGCTTACGGCGAGTTCTGCTTCGACGCTGCGGCTCGCTGCATCCACCTCGAGTTCAACGAGCGCTTCACCTCGTCCGAACTCTACACCCACGATTTCTGAGGGGGCGGCGATGGCACATCCCTATCACCACGCCCTGTCCTCGGTGAAGAAATGGGGCGGCACGGTCGACGACTTCATCGCCGTGCATGCCTGGTTCGACCAGAGCAAGGAGATCACGGCCGACTTCCGGCACCGGGCCTTGCGCCACCATGCCGAGGGCATCTTCATGGCCGAGTCGATCTTCGGGCCGACCCTCACCCTCTCGACCGGGCGCATCATCCCGACCCGATGGGTCGGCGAGCAGCATGTGAAGGAAGACCTCGGCTTCATCCCAAGCTTCGCTGACTGGGTGAAGGCCATCCGGCCCGAACCCTGGATGGGCCGGGCCGAACGGATCGAGGCGCTGGTCGATCCGCATCTCGCCTCCCCCGTGGTCGAGGTCAGCTGAGATGATCGACCCGGCCTATCAGCGCCTCGGCCTGCCGGCGACGGCGTCGCCCTATACTGTCCTGCGGGCAGCGGTCCGGGCGCTTCACCCCGACACGCGCGCCGTTCGCGGCTTCCGGGCGGCGCGCAAGCGCTTCTACCGGCAGATGCTCTGCGCGCATACCGCGCGACAGGCGGCGGGCGACAGGCCCACCGGCTGATCACACCAGACAACCCTTCATCCCAATCTAGGCCCGGCCTCTTGGCCGGGCCTTCCCCATTCAGGAGGTTCCCATGGCGGATTACTTCACCCATTTCTCATGCCTGATCGACGTCGGGAGCCCCGACAAGGCCGCCCGCGCGCTCGCGCTGTTTCAGGAACTTCGCGCTGCGGATCAGGACGCTGACGACCCAGATGTCGCTGGCTTCGATCTCGTGCACCAGGATGCCCCCGAGGGCAGCAGCCTCTGGATCCATGACGACGAACACGGCGATGTCGAAGCCGTCATCCGCTTCGTCTTGCGGCTCGCCGAAGACCTCGACCTCACCGGCCTTTGGGGGTTCCAGTATGCTCTGACCTGCTCCCGGCCGCGGCTCGACGCCTTTGGCGACGGTGCGCATGCCATCGATCTTGGCGCTCGTAAATCCATCGGCTGTTCCAGCACGCAAGAATGGTTGGTCGCGTCGCTGAACGGGGAGGACGTCGATGCCTGAGATCATCTGCACCACTGTCTACCAGTTCTCCGAGCTCTCGGATGCAGCCAAAGAGAAGGCACGATGCTGGTATCGCGACCTCGGGCCCCACGACGACTGGTGGGACGCGGTCTATGAAGATTTCGAGCGGGTCTGCGAGATACTCGGCATCAGCCTGAAGACCACGCCCGTCCGCCTGATGAGCGGCGGGACGCGCCAAAAGCCCTGCATCTGGTTCTCCGGGTTCTGGAGTCAGGGCGACGGGGCCTGTTTCGAAGGATACTGGTCCCACGCCAAGGGCGCGGCCGCGCGCATTCGGGACTACGCGCCCACGGACGCGACGTTGCACGGCATCGCCGACCGCCTGCAGGCCATCCAGCGGCGAAACTTCTACAAACTCGCCGCCGAGGCCAGCCACCGTGGCCGCTACTACCATGAATACACCATGTCGGTGGACATCACGCGGGACAGCGCGACTTGGCAGCCGCCGACCGAGGATGCGGAAGAAGTTGTGACCGAGGCGCTGCGTGATCTGGCCCGCTGGCTCTACCGCCAGCTTGAAGCCGAATACGACCACCTCGCTTCGGACGAGGCCATCGAGGAAGGGATCATCGTCAACGCGTATACGTTCACGGAAGGAGGGCGTCGGTTCGGGTAAAGGCTCTGTCCGGTGAATGCCGGCATTTCTACCGGTTCGAGTTTTGTTTGCCGCGAATCTCGACGGCACGCTTGTTCTCTTCTTCGTTGATCCGAACCCCAAGTGCAAAGTCTGCACTATTCAACAGACGGCGAGCGTGAGGGTCGTTCATACGGGCAGCTTCCTCATGGAGCCAAGTGATCATCTCACGCGCGGCGTCTTGATAGCCACGCTGGTACTCAGAAATCTTCATATGGCTACCTTTATCGGGTTATCGGGCGATCGATCTGACGAGCGTCACCAGCGGGTCAAAGTCGTGCTGATCGGCCGCCCGCAAGGCCGCGATATAAGCCGCGCGGTGTGCACTGTCGGCGTTCAGTGTGCCGCCGCCGGACCAATCGAGGAAGATATCCGGGTCGATCTTCGCCAGGTAGGCGTCTGCCATGATCCGCGCCCAACGTCCGTTGCCGTTGGCGAAGGGATGGATCCAGACCAGGCGGTGATGCAGGCGTGCTGTTGCTTCCAGCGGGTCAAAGCTCTTGTGGTCACGCCAGTAGCGTGCGTCATCGAGGCAGGTGCGCAGCTCGGTCGAGATGTGCCAGACCGGCACGCCGATGTTCTTCTCTGTCAGGCGGTAGGCACCTGCCCAGTCCCAGACCTCGCCGAAAAGGCGCTTGTGGATTTCACGGACGGCAGCATCGGTCAGCAGATCGAACGATTTGGGCCGACGATCGAGCCAGGTCAGGCCGGCGATGATGTTCTCGCCTTCGAGTTCGTTCAATTCGCCTCGGGTTGCGATGTGCTTGGCCTTGAGACCAAGCAGTTCGTCCGGTGTCAGGGGCGTCGCCCCGGCAGGTTCATGAAGCTCCAGCGTCATTGCCAGAAATCCCGGCGGCCTTCGCGGATGATGTCGGCGGCCAGTTCCTCCACCATCTCTTCTTCGCTCCGCAGGCCCTCGCTCTGCTCCTCGAGGGCCATATGCGCGCGTGTGCGCTGGATGATGCGGCGGGCTTTCGCACGCGCTTGGGCCAGGACGATTTCCTCGACCGGTCCCTCTCGCGGGACGATGGCATAGACGAGACGTCCACCCATAGCCTCGGCGATCTTCTCGAGCTGGTTCAGCGAGATCGTTCCCGCCTGCTCATTCTTGATCGATGCGTAAATTGTGTTGCGCGAGACACCGAGGCGTTCCGCGAGGGCGGGCGCGTTCATCCCGATGGCCTCCTGAAACGTGGCGATCCAGCCCCCGATGGGCTTCGCAAGCGACTTTGCCAGACTGGCGGCCTGGTTGATCCGATCTTGGGCCTGACGTTGCTTCGCGCGAGTGACGGACATGTGCCAACCTAAGAGTTTGCATTCCTGCATGAAGTGCAAGTCTATAATATGGCAGAAAGGCTAAGATTGCAACATCATAGATGTGCATAGCGTGCTTGTGATGCGCTATCACAGATTAGCAAACGTATTGATTTTGCCAAGCTGTGATTTGGCAAACGGTTGCGCTATGATCATGTTCCCGGCGCTGTTTACCCGGATCAACGCTCTCTCGGGTCCCTGTCGACGTCGTCATCCGCTTCGTGCGGGGGCTTGCCTTTGGCAGGGCGAAGTCATGGCATGTCGACTTAAAAAGTTCTATTCGGAACAAAGGCCTGTGGTTGTCGGATGCAGAGAGTGGACATATCGCGCGAGGAGCTTTTTGCTCTCATTTGGGAGAAGCCGACCGTGGAGGTCGCACGTGACCTGGGCATCTCGGACGTTGCCGTTGCCAAGCTCTGCGCGCGTCTTCAAGTGCCGAAGCCTCCCCGAGGATACTGGGCGCGGGTAGAAGCAGGCCAAGCGCCAAGACGTCCTCCGCTTCGGGCCTTTCGCGAGGAAATCGAGGAACGCCGTAAGGCCCTCGCGCGACCACGACCACGTCCGGGCGTCATCGGCCTCTCACCGATCCAGCGAAAGTTCATCGACCAGGCGCTTCAGGAGTTCCTGGCAAAGGGGGGCGACCTTGGGACCACAAAGGTCGTATCCAACCAAATCAGGGACATGCCTCCCGACATCGCCACACAGCTGCTGCTCCTCATCCAGAACCGCTATCTCGTCTGGGTCAAGAATGGCGATGTCGATGTCGGGTTGACCCATGGCGTCACACAAAGTCTTGCCGGTCTCGTCGACAAGATGCTTCCGGTGGCAAAGCCACAGGTCCTTGTGCTGCCCCGCGTTGACCGCAGCTTCGACGAGGACCGGAAGGAACCGTCCATCCTGATCCGACTGACAGCGCATTTGCAGGAGCGGATAGCCCAACTGGCGATGTTGGTGCGCGAACAGAAGCTTGCCCATGTCGTCATGCCGCTTGTCACGCTCGATCATGCCTGGTCCGCGCATCACGTCTATTCTTCGGAGAATTACACGACAGCAGTCAGCCAGCTCTGCGTGTCGGCCACCGAACTCTGGGTGGATTGCACCATGACCGCACCTCATTACCGCGGCGCTGACATCGAGACCTTCAAGACAGAGAAGGTCGCCTTGCGTGCCATCATGCCGATCGACCTGATGCCATCGAAGGAAGTCGAGATCCCGCCAGTGATCGGCCGCGTGCGGATCAGACAGCATTGGCCCCGTCTACGGGCGCTGATCGAGGCCGAACGTGTGCACGAGATGTTGGAGCGCAGCACCTATGCCTTGGAGCGGGATATCCCGGACGATCAGATCGCCATCGCGGATCGCATCTGGTTCGGGGGAGATCACCCGATGCTGAAAGCCCGAAGGGCATGGGACCGCTTGTCCGACGAGGTGGAGCGTTGGGGTGAAGAGATCGAGGCCGAACGGGCCGATCTGTGCTGCACCATTCTGGGCATCACTGTGGGCGACATCCTGGTTCAATCACAAAAGGGCAAGATCACGCGCATTCAAGTCTCTCGGACCAGCACGAACATCACCGAGAACCGATCCTTCTTCACTGTCGAGGGACCACGGTTTCGTAAGGATGGCACGGCAGGCAAGCGCACCGAGACCATCTGGATCGACTTCTGAAGGAACGCGGTTTCGCCGATCCGGTACTACTTGTTCCCGTCGATCCACTTCGACATCAGCCCCTTGTCGCTGAAGCATTCCTCTGGAACGGCGCGCCGTTTGATCCGGGCGAGTTTCTCCGCGAAGGCCACCTGCTTCGATGTCGGCAGCCTGTCCATGTCGGATACCGGTTTCAGCTTGGCCTGCGCCTCGATCCAGGCGCTGAGCGACCGGCGGTCCTGCTGAACTTCCCAGGGCAGGAGGGTCTGATTGCGCAGAGCGAGAGACCGCGCATAGGCGATCTGCTTGGGCGTCGCGGGCAAGGCGTATGTGGTGCTGTCCATGGGGAAGCTCCCTTTCTGGCTTGGTCTTCAATATAGAACATAACAGGAACAAAATCAACCCGAGCGTCGGGAACACCCTGGTGCGAGAGGGAGAGAGGGACTGGGAAAGATCAGGCCTGAGGGTGCCCGAGAGAGGGTGTCCGGGGCTGGTCCTGTCCATCATTCCGGAGTTCCCCGATGACCTATCTCGCTGCTGTTGCGCCACCCGTTCCTGTTCCATCTCGCGATCCCGCGCCCGCGATACTCGCCGTGGCCGAGGCGCTGCAGCCTGATCTGGCGCAGGGGTTCCAGATCGACGCGCTGCGTCTGCGGCTGGAGATGGAGCGCGCCTTTGGCGGCTCCGATGCCGATGGCGCTTGGGACTGGAAGCTCGCCTATGAGGCGGGCGAGGTGGCGCTGGTCCTCTTCCTGCGGAAATTCGGCCGCGCGCTGCTGGCCCGGGCGGGCTCACCTGCCGCGTTGCTGCCGATCCTCGCCAAGGTGGCTGGCCTTTTGCCCACGCACACGCGGCGCTCGGAGGAGATGGAGCGCTTCCAGCAATTCTCGACGCCGTTGCCCATGGGGCTGGCGGCGCTTGCTGCCGCGCAGATCACGCCGCGCGACCTGGTCCTCGAGCCTTCGGCCGGGACCGGCCTTCTGGCGGTCCTCGCGGTAAGTGCTGGCGGCACTCTCGCGCTGAACGAGTTGGCCGATACTCGCGCCGATCTTCTGCGCCTCCTCTTTCCGGAGCGACCCGTCACCACCTTTGACGCCGCACAAATCGACGACCATCTGGACGCGGGCGTTCGTCCGAGCGTCATCCTGATGAACCCGCCCTTCTCGGCGGTTGCACATGTCAATGGTCGGTCGACCGAGGCGACGGCCCGGCATCTGCGATCGGCCCTCGCGCGCTTGGTCCCCGGCGGGCGGCTCGTTGCCATCACCGGGGCCGGTTTTGCGCCGGATGCGCCAGCCTGGGCCGAGACCTTCGGCCGTCTGACCGAGACCGCCCATCTCGTCTTCACCGGCGCGGTGTCGGGCGCAGCTTTCGCAAAGCACGGCACCAGCTTCGAGACGCGGATTTCTGTCTTCGACAAATGCCGCGGCGGTGAGCCAGGCGGCACCACCTCAGACCTGCGCCAAACCACGTCTCCGGACGTGGCACATCTGATGTACCGGGTCACTGCCGAGGTTCCGCCGCGCCTCAAGTTGGACCCAACTCCTGCTGCCGGGCAGGGCCACTCTACCCTCTTCCCGGGAAATTCTCACCTCACCACCCGCAAACCCGTCAGCCGATCCCGTGCGACGTCTACGACTCTACCGGCGAAATCAGACACACCGATCAAGGCCGAGGAACTAGACTACGCTCTCCGCTACGCCGCCGAGGGCGACGACGCCGCACGGCTGTCCGACGCGATCTACGAGACCTTCCGTCTGCAGGCTATCGACATCCCAGTCGCCGCATCGCACCCGACCAAGCTTGTGCAATCGGCGGCCATGGCCTCTGTCGCACCTCCGAAACCCACGTACCGCCCCAAGCTGCCCCCGGCCGTCCTGCGCGACGGCCTGCTGTCCGACGCGCAGCTCGAGACCGTCATCTACGCGGGGGAGGCGCATGGCGCGCGTCTCGCGGGGTCTTGGACCGTCGATGAGACCGGAGACGTGGTATCCGCAGCACCGGACGCCGCCGCTGACGCTATCGGCTTCCGCCGGGGTTTCTTCCTTGGCGATGGCACCGGAGCGGGCAAGGGCCGCCAGTCGGCTGGGATCCTGCTCGACAACTGGTGCCAAGGCCGCCGCAAGGCGCTCTGGATCTCGAAGAGCGACAAGCTTCTGGATGACGCGCAGCGCGACTGGTCGGCGCTTGGCCAGGAGCGGCTTTTGGTGACGCCGCTGTCGCGTTTCGCACAAGGGCGCGAAATCCCTCTGACCGAGGGCATCCTCTTCACCACCTATGCGACGCTGCGCTCGGAAGAACGGGGTGCCAAGAAATCCCGCGTCGACCAGATCGTCGACTGGCTCGGGGCGGATTTCGATGGGGTGATCCTCTTTGACGAAAGCCATGCCATGGCGAATGCGGCCGGCGGCAAAGGCGAGCGGGGCGATACCATGGTCTCGCAGCAGGGCAGGGCGGGTCTGCGCCTGCAGCACAAACTTCCGAATGCCCGCGTAGTCTATGTCTCGGCCACGGGCGCGACGACGGTCCACAACCTTGCCTATGCTCAGCGTCTCGGGCTCTGGGGCGGGGAGGATTTCCCCTTTCAGACCCTGTCGGAATTCGTGGAAGCCATTGAGGCTGGCGGGGTCGCGGCGATGGAGGTTCTGGCCCGCGACCTTCGGGCGCTCGGCCTCTACACGGCGCGGTCGCTGTCCTATGATGGTGTCGAATACGAGATGCTGGAACACGCGCTCAGCCTCGAGCAGCGCGGCATTTACGATGCCTATGCCGGGGCCTTCGCCATCATTCACAACAACCTGACCGCGGCACTGGAGGCCGCGAACATTTCCGGTGACAGCGGCACTCTGAACCGCCAGGCCAAATCCGCCGCTCGCTCGGCCTTCGAGAGCGCCAAGCAGCGCTTCTTCGGCCATTTGCTCACCTCGATGAAGACCCCCACGCTGATCACATCCATCGATGCAGATCTGGCTGCGGGTCATGCGGCGGTCATCCAGATCGTCTCGACGGGCGAGGCACTGATGGAACGCCGCCTGTCGGAGATCCCGACCGAGGAGTGGAACGATATCCGCTGTGATATCACGCCCAGGGAATACGTCCTCGATTACCTCGCCCATTCCTTCCCGGTGCAGCTCTACGAGCCTTTCACCGACAGCGAGGGCAATCTTTCCTCCCGTCCCGTGGTGCGCGATGGCCAGCCGGTCGAATGCCGCGAGGCCGTCCGCCGTCGAGACGCGCTGATCGAAAAGCTGGCTTCGCTGCCGCCAGTGCCGGGTGCGCTCGACCAGATCGTCCAGCGCTTCGGCACCGATCTCGTGGCCGAGGTCACGGGGCGCTCGCGGCGCATTGTGCGGAAGGGCGAAGGGCATTCGGCACGGCTCGTGGTGGAGAACCGGGCTGGAGCCGCGAACCTCGCGGAAACCCAAGCCTTCATGGATGACGAAAAGCGTATCCTGATCTTCTCGGATGCCGGCGGCACCGGGCGCAGCTATCACGCCGATCTCGGGGCGAAGAACCAGCGCTTGCGGGTCCATTACCTCTTGGAGCCCGGCTGGAAGGCAGATGCGGCGATCCAGGGGCTTGGCCGCACCAACCGCACCAACCAGGCGCAGCCGCCGCTCTTCCGGCCGGTGGCCACCGATGTCAAAGCGGAGAAGCGGTTCCTGTCGACCATTGCGCGACGTCTCGACACGCTTGGCGCTATAACGCGCGGCCAGCGCCAGACCGGCGGGCAAGGGCTGTTCCGGCCCGAAGACAACCTCGAGTCGCCCTACGCCCGCGACGCCCTGCGCCAGCTTTACCGCCGCATCTATCGCGGCGATGTGGTGGGCTGCTCCCTTGGGGCCTTCGAGGATGCCACTGGCCTCAGCCTGACCGATGACAACGGGCTGAAGGACGACCTTCCCCCGATCACGACCTTCCTCAACCGCCTGCTGGCGCTGACGATCGACATGCAGGCCGTGTTGTTTGCGGGTTTCGAGGAGCTGCTCGATCAGCGAATTGAGGGCGCCATCGCCGCCGGGGTCTATGACCTCGGGCTTGAGACGCTGCGCGCCGAAAGCTTCCGCGTCACGGATGCGCGGGTGATCTACACCCATCCCGGCTCTGGCGCGGAAACCCAGCTGCTGACCATCGCGGAGAAGCGGCGGAACACGCCGACGTCCCTCGCGGATGTGCTCGACTGGCTGAATGACCCGAAGGCGCGGCTTCTGGTCAACAGCCGCTCGGGCCGTGCAGCCGTGCAGGTGCCCGCCACCAGCTTGATGCTGGATGACGGCACCATCGAGCCCCGCTTGCGGCTGATCCGGCCAACGGAGGCCAGCACGGTCCCAGCTCGGATGATGGAGGACACCCACTGGCTCGAGGCTGACCGCGCGGCCTTCGCCGCCGCCTGGACCGCGGAACTGGCCGACGTGCCGGAGTTTTCGGAAGCCACGCTGCATATCGTGGCGGGGCTGCTGCTGCCGATCTGGAAGCAGCTCCCCCACGATGAAACCCGCGTCTACCGGCTGCAGACCGATGACGGCCAGCGCATCATCGGCCGCCGGGTCTCGCCTGCCTGGGTCTCGACCACGCTGGCCGCCGACGCGCCCAAGCTCACGGCGGCGCAGATCCACGCCCTCGTTCTCGAAGGCAAGACCGTGGTCCGGCTGGCCGAGGGGATGGAGCTGCACCGCTCGCGTGTCATGGGCGTGAACCGGATCGAGCTCTCCGGCTTCACGGAACAGGCGAAGGACCGACTCAAGGCCGATGGCTTCTTCTCGGAGATTATTAGTTGGAAGCTTCGGCTGTTTTGCCCGACCGACGCCGATGGCGTCGCAATACTGGATCGTCTGCTTGCACGTTGTCCTGCCGCAAGGCTACATGATCGCGGAGGCTGTTGACGCATGTATTCCGAGACCGAAGACCTCGTGCGCGATCTGTCCGAGCATGCCGAAGGCGTCTGTCGTGCCTACCTTCCCGCCGGACGGCGTGAAGGATCCTACTGGATCGTCGGCGATCTGCAGAACAACCCCGGCCGGTCGCTCTTCGTGCGGTTGGCGGGCCCTGCGTCGGGACCAGGGGCAGCGGGTAAGTTTACGGATGGGGCCACAGGCGAGCATGGCGATCTCCTGGACATCATCCGCGCCCGGACGGGGATCACGCGCTTCCCCGACCTTCTCGCCGAGGCCCGAGCGCATCTTGGTCGTCCGCAGCCGGTCGTCCCGGATAGGCAAGAGCCGAGGAAGGCCAAGGCGCCCGGTGGCACTCCTGTGGCAGCGGCGCGCTTGTTTGC
>CAZNMK010000053.1:0-10781 GCA_964574045.1 uncultured Roseovarius sp.
CGACGCGGTTCATCTCGGCGATGACCTGACGGCCCATGCGGGTGATGCCGGGGTCTTCGGCCTCGTAACAGCCCGTCGCCAGCAGCGACTGGTTGTTGTAGGAAAGCTGCATGAAGCGCAGCCCCAGCCGGTGCAGCACCTCGACAAGGCCGATGTCGTCCTCGATGGGGCTGGGGTTCTGGGCGCCGAAGAAGATCGCGGTGCGGCCTTCCTCGCGCGCGCGGCGCACGTCGTCGCCGGTGAAGCCCTGAAAGATCAGGTCGGGGTGATCCTCGAACCAGCGGTTCCAGCGTTCGACGTTCAGCACGGTTTCGCGGAAATTCTCGTGATAGGCGATGGTGACATGCACGGCGTCGAGCCCGCCCTCGCGCATCTGGCGGAAGATCTTTTCCGACCAGTTGGCGTATTGCAGACAGTCGATGCGATGGCTCATGCCGGCGCTCCGGCGGCGATATAGGCGGTCTTGACGGTGGTATAGAACTCGCGCGCATAGGTGCCCTGTTCGCGCGGGCCGTAGGAGCTTTGACCGCGGCCGCCGAAGGGGACGTGATAGTCGGTGCCGGCGGTGGGCAGGTTGACGGCGACGACGCCGGTGCGGGCGTTGCGGCGAAAATGCGTGGCCCGCGCCAGATCGCGGGTGACGATGCCCGAGGTGAGCCCGAATTCGGTGTCGTTGACGCATGTCAGCGCCTCGTCGTAGCTGCCGACGCGGATGACGGCGGCGAGCGGCGCGAACATCTCCTCGCGGTTGATCTGCATGGCGTTCGTCGTGTTCAGAAAGATGCCCGGCGCCATGTAGTGGCCGTCGTGTTCGAGGCTCAGCCGCTCGCCGCCGCAGGCCAGTTCCGCCCCCTCGGCGCGGCCCAGTTCGACATAGCGCAGGTTCTCGGCCAGCTGCTCGGCGCTCACCACCGGGCCCATCTGGGTGCCCTCGGCCAGCGCGTGCCCGACCCTGAGCGCCCTTGCCCCCGCCACCAGCTTGTCGACAAAGGCGTCGTGCACCTCGTCGTGCACGATCAGCCGCGAGGAGGCGGTGCATTTCTGCCCGGTGCCGCCGAACGCGCCGCCGAGCGCCAGAGACACGGCAAGGTCGAGATCGCCATCCTCCATCACGACGAGCGCGTTCTTGGAGCCCATCTCCATCTGCAGCCGGGTGAAGTTGGGTGCCGCGGCGGCGGCGATGCCTCGCCCCACCGGCACCGATCCGGTAAAGGAAATCGCATCGACCGCCCGGCTTTCGACCAGCCTCTGACCGACCGCGCGACCGGGGCCCATGACGAGGTTGAAAAGCCCCTCGGGCAGGTCCTGACGGGCGACGATCTCGGTCAGGGCATGGGCCGAGGCCGGGGTCAGATTGGCGGGCTTCCACACGACCGCGTTGCCATAGGCCAGCGCCGGCGCGATCTTCCAACTGGCGGTGGCGACGGGAAAGTTCCACGGGCTGATCACCGCGACCACGCCCACCGGCTCGCGCCGGATGTCGACCTCGATGCCGTCGCGGACGCTGTCGGCGTTCTCGCCCAGCTGGCGCAGCGCCTCGTGGGCGTAATAGGTAAAGAACTGCCCGGCGCGGTAGACCTCGCCGCGGCCCTCGGCCAGCGGCTTGCCTTCTTCGCGGCTCAGGAGCCGCCCCAGCTCGTCGGCGCGCGCCATCAGTTCGGTGCCGATCGCCATCAGCGCGGCCTGCCGCCGCTCGGGGCCGGTCCGCGCCCATTCCGCCTGTGCCTCGCGCGCGCTGGCGAGCGCCTCGTCGAGCTGCGCCGCATCGGCCTGGGCATAGACGCCGACCAGATCGGTCAGGTCCGAGGGGTTGCGGTTCTCGACCTCGCCCGCGCCGGCGACCCAGCGCCCGGCGATGAAATTGCGACTGATCCCGGCCATCTGCCCCCCGATACTGTCCTGTTGCCTGACGGGGGGCATATGGCCATGCGAAAGAATTCAGATCAAACCTAAAATTCTTCAGCCAATTTCAGCAATTCTGAATTACGCGGCGGGCCGCTCACACCGCCATCGCCGCCGCCACGGCGCGCCGCCAGGCGGTGTGCCGGGCCTTTCTCCAACCCGCGTCGCGGCTTGGCTCGAACCGGCGTTCGAGCGCCCATTTTTCCGTGAATCCGGCCTCATCGGGGTAGAGCCCCGCCTGCCGCCCCGCCAGCCACGCCGCGCCCAGCGCCGTGGTCTCGAGCCCCGCCGGCCGGTCGACCGGCGCGCCGGTAATGTCCGAGAGAAACTGCATCGCCCAGTCCGACGCGCTCATCCCGCCATCGACCCGCAGCACCGCGCCATGCCCGCCCTCGGGCCAGTCGGACGCCATCGCGTCGAGCAGGTCGCGGGTCTGGAAACCCACGCTTTCCAATGCCGCGCGCGCCAGTTCCGCCGGGCCGGTGCCCCGCGTCAGGCCGAAGATCGCGCCCCGGCAGTCGGGCCGCCAGTGGGGTGCGCCGAGCCCGGTGAAGGCGGGCACCAGGATCACCTCCTGCTCGGGGTCCGCGGCCTCGGCCAGCGCCTGCATCTCGCCGGCTCTTGCGATGATCCCGAGCCCGTCGCGCAGCCACTGCACCACCGCCCCGGCGACAAAGATCGAGCCTTCGAGCGCATAGGCCGTCCGCCCGCCGAGCCGCCAGGCGACCGTGGTCAGGAGCCGGTTTCGCGACCTTACCGGCGCCTCGCCGGTGTTGAGCAGGGCAAAGCAGCCGGTGCCGTAGGTGGCCTTGATCATGCCGGGCGCGAAGCACGCCTGCCCCATCGCCGCCGCCTGCTGATCGCCCGCGACGCCCCGGATCGGGACCGCGCGGCCCAAAAGCGCCGGATCGGCGGTGCCGTACTCGGCGGCGCAATCGCGCACCTCGGGCAGCATCGCCATCGGCACGGAGAAGAGCGCGCACATCGCCGCGCTCCAACAGCCCTGGCGGATGTCGTAGAGCGCGGTGCGCGCGGCGTTGGTGGCGTCGGTGGCGTGCACGCGCCCCCCGGTCAGCTGCCAGATCAGGTAGCAATCGACAGTGCCGAAGAGCAGTTCTCCCGCCTCTGCCCGTGCCCGCGCACCGGGCACGTTGTCGAGCATCCAGGCGATCTTGGTGGCGGAAAAATACGGGTCGAGCAGCAGCCCCGTGGCCTCGGTCATCTCGGCCTCGCAGCCCGCCTCGCGCAGGGCATCGCAGGCCGGGGCGGTGCGCCGGTCCTGCCAGACGATGGCGCGGTGGATGGGGCGGCCGGTGGCGCGCTCCCAGATCACCGCCGTCTCGCGCTGGTTGGCGATGCCGATGCCGGCGATCCGGTCCGCGCCGACGCCGGCGCGCTCGAGCGCGGCGCGGGCGGTGGCAAGCGTGGTCTGCCATATTTCGGCCGGGTCGTGCTCGACATGGCCGGGGGCGGGGAAATGCTGGGCGATTTCCTGTTGAGCAAGCCCGATGACGCGCATGTCGCGGTCGAAGACCAGCGCCCGGCCCGACGTGGTGCCCTGGTCGATGGCCAGGATATGGCTCATGTTTCGTCTCCTTGCGGTCGTCAGGCGTTCATGCGCATCCAGCTTTCAAGCGCCGCGATTTCGTCGGCGGTCATCCTGAGGCCAAGCTTGCTGCGCCGCCAGGCGATATCCTCGGCGGTGCGGGCGAATTCCCTGGCCATCAGCCAGCGGACCTCGCGCTCGAAAAGGCCGGCGCCGAAATGGCGGCCCGGACCGGCGCCCGGGGCATCGCCGAGTACCTGCCGCGCCTCGGTTCCGTAGGAGCGCACCAGCCGCCGCGCGGTGCGCGCGTCGAGAAACGGACAGGCGCACGCCAGTTCGCGGACGAGCCGCGCCGCCCCGTCGACCGCGAAATCGCCGCCGGGCAGCGGCGCGCCGGCGGTCCACGGTCCGGCCCGCGCCCCGAGATGCGGCGAAAGCCGCTTCAGCGCGCTTTCGGCCAGCCTGCGATAGGTGGTGATCTTTCCGCCGTAGACGTTGAGCAGCGGTGCGCCGCCGCCGTCCTGCCCGCCGGTGTCGAGCCGCAGAACATAGTCGCGCGTCGCCGCCGTGGCGGAATCCGCGCCCTCGTCGTAAAGCGGGCGCACGCCCGAAAAGCGCCAGACGATGTCCCGCGCCCGCGCCGGCCTGCGGAAATAGTCCGACACGAAGGCGCACAGGTATTCGGCCTCGGCGTCGGTGCAGACCGGCGGCGTGCCGGGGCCGGGATGGTCGGCATCGGTGGTGCCGATCAGGGTGAAATCGTCCTCGTAGGGGATGACAAAGACGATGCGCCCGTCGCGGCCCTGCAGGAAATAGCACTTGTCGTGATCGTAAAGCCGGCGGGTGACGATATGGCTGCCGCGCACCAGCCGCAGCCGCGCCCTATCTGCCTGTGTGCCGGTCAGCGCCGCCACCTCGCCCGCCCAGGGTCCGGCGGCGTTGACCAGCGCCCTTGCGCGGCGTTCCAGCACGGCGCCGGTCTCGGCATCCTCGATCGTCACCCGCCACAGCCGGCCCTCGCGGCGCGCCCCGGCGACGCGGTGGCGCGTCAGCACCTCGGCCCCGCGCCGGGCGGCGTCGCGGGCATTGAGCGCCACCAGCCGCGAATCGTCCACCCAGCAGTCCGAATACTCGAACCCACGCTCGAAACGCGCCTCGAGCGGCGCGCCTTCGGGCGTGTCTGCGAGTCTCAGCGTCCGCGTGCCGGGCAAAATGTCGCGCCCCCCCATATGATCGTAGAGCCACAGCCCCGCCCGGATCAGCCAGGCCGGCCGGCGCCCGCGCAGCCACGGCATCGCCAGCCCCAGCGCCCGCGCGGCCGGGGTCTCGGCGTCGAAGCGCATTCCGGGGCAGAGCGGCAGCACGAACCGCATCGGCCGGCTGATATGGGGCATCGCGCGCAACAGGCGCTCGCGTTCGGCCAGGGCCTCGCGCACCAGGCGAAACTCGAAATACTCGAGATACCTGAGCCCGCCGTGAAAGAGCTTGGTCGAGGCCGACGATGTCGCGCCGCCCAGGTCGCCCTGTTCGGCCAGGCAGACCGCCAGCCCGCGCCCGGCGGCATCGCGCGCGATGCCGCAGCCGTTGATGCCGCCGCCGACGATGAAAAGATCGGTTTCGCGGTCCTGTCCGTTGCCGCCTGCGATCATGCCCTGCGACCGCCCCTTTTTCGTGCCCGGCACCCGATTCGGGGATCAGGATAGGGGCGGGCCGCGGCAAAGCAAATGGCCGGCGCCCTTTGCCGGGACCGCGCGCGGGCATCAAAAAAACGGCGGCGCCCCGGGGAGGAGGAGGGACGCCGCCGTTCCGACACGTTCGGCCCAGGGGAGGAGGAGAGGGCCTAACGAATGCATTCGGGACCTCAAGGCCCCGAATGGGCGGCAGGAGCACCAGGGAGGAGGAGAGATGCCGCTGCCGGATTCAGGCGGTCCCCAGGGAGGAGGAGAAGGGAGCGCCGGAATTTCGCTTATCTGCCGTAAACGGCCTTGCGCGCCTGCGCATGGATGCCCGAACGGTGCAGGCCCAGATCGGCCAGCGTGGCATCGTCGAGACGCGACAGTTCCCGGATGGTGGCGCGGTAGTCGGCATAGTCGTGCAGCTTCTGCACGAGGTGATGGACGGCAGCGCTGATTTCAAGCGCCAGGGCCGACTGGGCGGTGCGGGTTTCGGTGTTGTAGGCCATGACTGCGGCTCCATTTCATGCGGCGGACCCCTCGTTCGGGACCGCGTCGATGTTGTCTGAAAGCCAAGATAGGCGAATGCTGCAATTGCACAATAGATCGTTGGGCAATGCCGCTATGCAGAAAGTGCATAAGCGTTTCTGACCTAACCGGCCCGGAGCATGCCGGCAATCGGATGTCCCGGTCGCCGCGCCGCACCCTTGCGGCGACTGGAAAAACTGCCACCTATGCCGGCAGAAACGGCAGGAGCATGGGCATGGCGGACATACGCGCGGCGATAGAGGCGGAACTGGCACGGCTGGAGCTGCCCGATGGCGGCAACCTGATCTCGCGCGACATGGTGCGCGCGCTCAGCGTCGAGGGCGGGGTGGTGCGTTTCGTCATCGAGGCGCCGAGCCCAGATGCGGCCCGCGCGATGGAGCCGCTGCGCGCCCGGGCCGAAGAGGCGGTGCGCGCGGTGCCGGGGGTGAGCGGGGCGTCGGTGGCGCTGACCGCGCACGGGCCGGCGGCCAAGGGGCCGGCGGGCGCGCCCGGCGCGGCGCCATCGCTCAAGATCGGCGGTCACGCCAGGGGCGGGCAGGAATCGATCCGCCCGGCCAGCGTGCATTCCATTCTCGCCGTCGCGTCGGGCAAGGGCGGCGTGGGCAAGTCCACGGTGTCCTCGAACCTCGCCGTGGCGCTGGCCCGGCGCGGGCGGCGCGTGGGGCTGCTCGACGCCGACATCTACGGACCCAGCCAGCCGCGGATGATGGGCCGGCACGACCGCCCCGCCAGCCCCGACGGCAAGATCATCGAGCCGCTGGTGGCGCATGGCGTCACCTTCATGTCGATCGGGCTGATGCTCGATCCCGACCAGGCGGTGATCTGGCGCGGGCCGATGCTGATGGGGGCGCTGCAGCAGCTGATGTCGCAGGTCAGGTGGGGCGAACTCGACGTGCTGATCGTCGATCTGCCGCCGGGCACGGGCGACGTGCAGCTGACGCTGTGCCAGCGCGCCCAGCCCACCGGCGCGCTGGTCGTCTCGACGCCGCAGGACGTGGCGCTTTTGGATGCGCGCAAGGCGATCAGCATGTTCAGGACGCTCGATACGCCGGTGCTGGGGCTGATCGAGAACATGTCGGTCTACAAATGCGAGAACTGCGGCCACGAGGCGCATATCTTCGGTCATGGCGGGGTCCGCTCCGAGGCCCAAAAGCTGGGCGTGCCGCTCCTGGCGGAGCTGCCTATCGACCTGGAAACGCGGGTCGCGGGCGACGCCGGCACCCCGATAGCGGCGGGCGAGGGGCCCGCGGCGCAGGCCTATCTGCAGCTTGCCGACCGGCTGGTCGCGGGCGGCATGGCCTGAGAGAGGGCCGCTACAGGATCACCTCCTCCAGCCGCCGGCGCGGCGAGGGCACCAGCCGGTCGCCGGTATAGCCCATGCGCAGCAGGATCTGCGGCGCGCCGTCCTGGCCGCTCAGCGCCGCCAGCCGCGGGCGCAGCGCAGCCACCTGCAGCGGCTGGTTGAGATAGGAGGCCTGCAGCCCCAGGCCGACACCGACGAGCAAGAGCCGCTGCAGCGCCTGGCCGGCGGCCAGCCAGTCGCGCGGCCCGTCGCCACGGGTGCCCAGCACCGCCAGGAGCGGCGATCCCTCGGCGAGGTGGGCATCGTGCGCGGCGACGCCCCCGCCCATGTCGAAGCTGCGCACCACCAGCCGCGCCGCCGGCAGGGTCAGCCACGGCAGGGTGAGACCGTCGCCCTTGCGGCGCGGGTGCATCCACTGCGCCAGTTCCCGCCGCCAGCTACGGTCGTGCCACAGCGCGGCATCGCCCTCCGCCACCAGTTCGGCGGCCTGCCCTCTCGCGGCCTCGTCCAGCAGCGGCACGAACCACGCGCCCTCGGCCGTCGCGGCATCGAGCAGCTCGGCGACATGATCGTGCGGGACGGCGCGCTTTTCGAACGCGGCGCGGAAGGTCTGGCGCGCGTCGATGGCCGGGGCGAGCGCGGCCAGCGCGGCATCCGCCGGCCCGTCAAGGCGCAGCCGCGCCAGCAGGTCCTCGTCGTCCGGGTCGGGCAGCAGTGCCGTCTCGCAGCCCAGGTGCTCGGCGGCGATGGCCACGCGCAGGTTCATCAGCGCGCAGCCGCAGCTGATCGTCAGTTCGCGGTCCTCGGGGTCGTTGGCGGGCAGGGCGCGGGTGCGGTCGGCCACCAGGTCGATCCGGTCGTCGCCGGGACGAAACAGCCAAGGCTGGGTGTTGTGGCTCGACGGCGCGCGGACGGCGCGGGCAAGGATATGTTCCAGCGTCGGGATGTCGGGCATGGCGCGGCCTTTTCTCGGGGGTCCGGGGTGCATGATGACACAAGTCGCGCCCCCGCGTCTTGTGCCGTTTCGCGGGTGGTGCCCGTATGTGCGCGCGATCAGTAGGTCTCGGACGAAACCGGCAGCGGCCTGGCCCTGGCGGCGCGGGCGGCGCGCTCGGCCGCCAGCGCGGCGCGCAGTTCGGCCTGCCGGGCGGCGTTTTCGGCGGCCTCGGCCCGCGCCTTTGCCTCGGCCTCGGCCAATGCTTCGGCTTTTGCCCTCGCTTGCGCCTCTGCTTGCGCTCTTGCCTCTGCCTCTGCCCGGGCTTCGGCGTCTGCCGTTTCCCGTGCCGACGGCACCGCATCCTCTGTTTCGGCGGGGAGCGCCGCCACCTGCGCGGCCGCGGCCTCCGCCTCCGCCTCCGCCTCCGGCATGGGCCGCGTTACCGCGATCAGCCCCATCTGCCGCGCGGCAGCGAGCGAGATCACGCCGGAATCCAGCCCCTGCGGCCGCTGAAAGGCCCGGATCGCGGTGCGGGTGCGCGCATCCATCCGCCCCGTGACCGGCCCGCGATAGTGCCCGCGCGCCGCCAGCGCCCGCTGCAGCGAGGCGGTGAATTCCGGGGTCAGATCGGCCTCGCAGGGGCTCTCGAACCAGGTCGCCTTGCGCGGCTTTACGATCTGCTGCCGGGTTTCGGTCTTGTAGACGGCGGGCCGCTGGACGGTGCCGTCGGCCAGCACCTCGGGCGGTTGCAGGATGATCTGCTCGGTCACGGTCTCGACCACGGCCGGGGTTTCGTCCTGCCCCCAGCAGGTGCCCGGCGCGGCCCCCGGCGGTGCTTCGTCGCGGATGCTGACCTGCACCGGCTCGGCCATGCGCGGCAGCGCGGCCTGGCAGCCGCCAAGCACAAGGGCCGCCAAAAGGGCGACAAGTCGGAATCGGGGCGTCATGCTCGGTGCCTCGTGCCTCTGTGGGCTCTATTTCGCGACAGTCTACCCTTTTTCGCCGTTCCGGGAAAGCCGGCAATCGGAATGGGCCGGCCGGTCGGGCAGGGCGGGATCGCCGCCAGCAAAACAAAAGCGGAACATATGCAGTTTTTCGCGACCCGCCGGCCTGCTCGCGGAAAAGGGACTGGCCTCGCCCCGATCACTTGTCTAGGACGGCTACCGGGACACGGGATACCAGACGCGAGGGGCCTCACGAGATGGCGAAAATCACCTATATCGAGCATAACGGGACCGAACACGTGGTCGAGGTCGCCAACGGCCTGACCGTGATGGAAGGCGCGCGCGACAACAACATCCCCGGCATCGAGGCCGATTGCGGCGGCGCCTGCGCCTGTTCCACCTGCCATGTCTATGTCGCCAAGGAATGGGTCGGCAAGCTGCCGCCGGCGCAGGACATGGAACTGGACATGCTCGATTTCGCCTATGAGCCCGACCCGGAGCGGTCGCGCCTGACCTGCCAGCTCAAGGTCACCGACAAGCTCGACGGCCTGGTGGTTCAGATGCCCGAAAAGCAGATCTGACGGAATTTCGGACCTCGGGCCAGGTGTGCAGCCTGTCTCACGGGTTTCATCTTGCTGAAAATACACGGGAAAACGCCTGGCAAAGCCGCCCGGCCGCGGCGGCAGCCGCCCCGCCGCCCCGGTTCAGAGCGCCCGCCAGCCGATGTCGCGGCGGTAGAACCCGCCGGGCCAGTCGATCCGGTCGATCATGCCATAGGCGCGGTCGGCCGCCTCTCGCAGGCTCGCCCCCCGCGCGGTGACGTTCAGAACCCTCCCGCCGGCGGCAACGAAGCGTCCGTTCTCGCGCGCGGTGCCGGCGTGAAAGACCATGTGAAACCCGTCCTCGGGCAGGGCCTCGAGCCCGCCGATGACGCTGCCGCGCTCGTAGGCGCCGGGATAGCCGCGGGCCGCCATCACCACCGTCAGCGCGTGGTCGTCGGCCCAGTTCACCCGCGCCTTGGCGAGCCGCCCCTCGGCGGCGGCGTGCATGAGGTCGAGCGCCTGCGCGCCGAGCCGCATCATCAGCACCTGCGCCTCCGGATCGCCGAAGCGGACATTGTATTCCACCAGCCGCGGCGCGCCGTCCGCGATCATCAGCCCGGCATAGAGTACGCCCTGATAGGGCGTGCCGCGCCGCGCCATCTCGCGCAGGGTGGGGCGCACGATCTCGTCGAGCGCGCGCGCCTCGATCTCGGGCGTCATCACCGGGGCCGGCGAATAGGCGCCCATGCCGCCGGTGTTCGGGCCGGTGTCGCCCTCGCCCGCGCGCTTGTGGTCCTGCGCGGTGCCGATGGGCAGCGCCGTCTCGCCGTCGCACAGAACGAAGAACGACGCCTCCTCGCCCTCCATGAATTCCTCGATCACCACCTGCGCCCCGGCCGCGCCGAAGGCGCCGGCGAACATCTCGTCCACCGCCGCCTCGGCCTCGGCCAGGGTTTCGGCCACGACCACGCCCTTGCCGGCCGCGAGCCCGTCGGCCTTGACCACTATGGGCGCGCCCTTTTCCGCCAGGTAGGCGCGCGCGCTCTCGGCATCGGAAAAGCGCGCCCAGGCCGCGGTGGGCACCTGCGCGGCGTCGCAGACTTCCTTGGTGAATGCTTTCGAGGCTTCCAGCCGCGCCGCCGCGGCCGAGGGTCCGAAGACAAGGATACCCGCCTCGCGCAGCCGGTCGGCGACGCCGGCGGCCAGCGGCGCCTCGGGGCCTATGATGACGAAATCGATGGCGTTTTCGTCGCAGAAGTTCACCACCGCCGCGCCCTCGGCGATGTCGAGGGCCGCGCATTCGGCGATGCCGGCGATGCCCGCGTTTCCCGGCGCCACGATCAGCTTGTCGCATTTGGGGTTCTGCATCGCCGCCCAGGCCAGCG
>CAZNMK010000054.1:0-10710 GCA_964574045.1 uncultured Roseovarius sp.
GTAACAGATTCGTGTCGTTGACACCGCTTAGCACGCGCGTACCGTCTGGCAAACCCGCATGGAACGGGCGGTTCATCGGCCCCTGGCGGGTTTCTTCGCGGGAAACGCGCCATGCGGCGCGTACCGGGCGCCGTCAGCCGCGCGCCAGACCGACAAGGCGGTCGATCTCGTCCTCGGCAACCGACCAGTCGCAGACCAGCCGCGCCAGCAGCGGCTGGTCGGGGTCGCCGGTATCGAGCGGCCCGTCATAGAGCCCGTAGACCGCACCATTCGCCTGCAGCCGCCGGTGCACGGCGCGGGGCAGGCGGACAAAGATCATGTTGGCCTGTGGCTCGGCGGCGAACTCCGCGCCCGGTACGGTCCGCAGCCCGTCGGCCAGCCGCGCCGCGCGGGCGTTGGCGGCACGCGCCGAGCGCAGCCACAGATCGCCCTCGAGATAGGCCAGCATCTGCGCCGACAGGTAGCGGTGCTTGGAGAAAAGATGCGCCGCGCGCTTGCGCCTGAGCGCGAATTCCCAGGCCCGGCCGGGGTCGAACAGGATCACCGCCTCGACGCCCGCGCAGCCGTTCTTGGTGCCGCCGAAGCTCAGCGCGTCGATGCCGGCGGCATGGGTCATTTCGGCCGGGGTGCAGCCCAGAGCGGCCAGCGCGTTGGCCAGGCGCGCGCCGTCCATGTAGCTGCCCAGCCCCTGCGCCCGCGCCACGCCGGTCAGCGCGGATAGTTCCGGCAGGTCGTAGAGGCGGCCCCGTTCGGTGACCTGCGTCAGCGCCAGCGCGCCGGGCTGGGGCACGTGCACATCGCCCTTGGGCCAGCCGGCGATGGCGTCGGCCAGCGCCTGCGGCGTCATCTTGTCGTCCTCGCCCACCAGCGTCAGCTTGGCCCCGCCGGTGTAGAATTCCGGCGCGTTGCACTCGTCGGTGTGTATATGCGCCAGCGGCGTGCAGAACACCGTCTGCCAGGGCTCGACCATCGTCGCCAGCGCCAGCGAATTGGCGGCGGTGCCGGTGGCGACCAGAAAAACCTCTGCCAGCGGGGCTTCGAACAGCGCGCGGATGCGCTCGCGCACCTCGTCCATCGCCGCATCGGCGCCGTAGGAGGGGGCATGGCCGGCATTGGCTGCGACCATCGCATCCAGGATTTCGGGGTGCGCCGGTCCGCAATTGTCGGAGGCGAAGTTCATGGCAGCGGCTCCTCGATCAGGTGGTCCTCCCAGTCGTCCTCTTCGATCTCGAATTCGGGCACCGTGCGCTGGCGCATCGACACGCCTGCCTCGTGCACCGTCTCGGGCGTGCCCGAAATGAGCGGGTGCCAGTCGTATAGCGGCCTGCCCAGGTGAAGCAGCTTGTAGGCGCAGGTTTCGGGCATCCAGTAGAGGTTGCGATCCAGGTTTTCGGGGCTCAGCACGATGCATTCGGGGACGAAGCGGTGCCGGATTTCGTATTTCGCGCAGCGGCAGGTGGTATCGTCGAAGAGCCGGCAGGCGACGCGCGTCAGCGCCACCTCTCCGGTCTCCTCGTCCTCGAGCTTGTTGAGACAGCACTTGCCGCAGCCGTCGCAGAGCGCCTCCCACTCGGGGCGGGTCATGCGTTCGAGCGGGACGGCTTCCCAATAGCGCGGCCTCAGGCCGGAGCGGTCGATGGGATCGGCGGTCATAGCGCGGCGAGGATCCTGCGCGCCTCGGCGCAGTCGGCGTCCATGCGGGCGATGAACGCCTCTAGACTGTCGAAGGTGGCTTCGGGGCGGAGGTATTCCACCAGCCCGACCGACAGGTCGGCGTCGTAAAGATCGCCCGAGAAGTCGAAGATGTGGGTCTCGAGATTCGGAAACGTCCCCGCGAACATCGGCCGCATGCCGAGGCTGGCCGCGCCGTGATACTCGCCCTGCCAACGCCCCGAGAGCACGTCGACCAGCACCGCGTAGACGCCGAAACGCGGCGGATGCAGCCCGGCGATGGACATGTTGGCGGTGGGAAAACCCAGCTTGCGCCCGCGCTGTTCGCCGCCCTCGACCGGGCCGTCGATCCGGTGCCAGTGGCCCAGCATCCGGGCGGCATCGCGCGGGCGGCCGTCGCTCAGCGCGTTGCGGATCGCGGTCGAGGACACCGCCCCCTCCTCGCCGGTCAGAAGCTCGGCGACGGTGACGCCGAACGCCATTTCCGCTCCGAAACGCTGCAGGTCCGCGGCATTGCCCGCGCGTCCCTTGCCGAAACAGAAATCGGCGCCGACGACGACATGGCGCAGACCCAGCCCCGCGCAGATCACGTCGCGCGCGAACTCTTCGGGGGAGAGCGACGACATCGCGGCGTTGAAATTCAGCTCATAGAGGCGTTCGACGCCCAGCTTTTCCAGCCGGTGCGCGCGCGTCTCGCGCCCGGTGAGGCGAAAGGGCGGGGCGTCGGGGGCGAAGTATTCGCGCGGATGCGGCTCGAACGTCAGCACCCCCAGCGGCGCGCCGATGCGCCGTCCGGCCTCGCGCGCCTGAGCGATCACCGCCTGGTGGCCCAGATGCACGCCGTCGAAATTGCCGATGGCGACGGCGGCGCCCCGGTCGGCGGGGTCGAGATAGGTATAGTCGCGGACGATGCGCATGGGCTGCTGGGTAGCCCCATGCGCGCACGGGCGCAAGCGGTGAAGACGTGCGCGCCGCGGCGGTGCGGATCAACTCTGGCGCGGTCCGCGCATCCCGCTGACGGCGAGGCGGATCTTCTTCCAGTCCTCGGCCTCGTCCGGGCGGCCGGCATCCTCGCACTCGCGCATTCGCTGGGCGGCTTCGGCCTCGGCCCTGTTGCCATGCGCGGCATAGAGCGCGCGGGCGTATTCGGTGATCCTGACGGCGTCCATCATTCCGGGTTCTCCGTCCATGTCGCGGTTTCAGTATATCATGCGCCCCGGCCGACGGTACCGCGCGGCACTGTCTCAGTCAAACTTGCCCGAAGGCGCCAGTACCGTCGCCTCGCCCACCAGCACCTTGCGGCCTCCGACCGTGCAGCGGCAATCCAGCGTGACCCGGCGTCTGGCGTGGTCGATGCCCGTGACCTCGACCTGCGCTTCGACCGTGTCGCCGGGCCGCACGGGGGCAAGGAATTTCAGCGTCTGGCCCATGTAGACCGTGCCGTGCCCCGGCAGCTGTTCGCCGATGACGGCGGAAATCAGCCCCGCGGTCAGCATGCCATGCGCGATCCGCCCCTCGAATATCGTGTCGCGGGCATAGTCGTCGTCCAGGTGTACCGGGTTGCGGTCGGTGGACACCTGCGCGAACATCTCGATGTCGGCGTCGGTCACCACCTTGCGCAGGCTGCGGGTCATGCCCATCTCGATTTCCTCGATGGTTATGGTTCCGCGCGGCATGTTGTCCAACATTCGACCCTCCGGGGCAGTCGCGATTGAAACAAAAGTGACGTCCAGACACTACTTTCGGCAACTTTATTGCTTTGCGACCGCAGAAAATCAAGCGGTTTTTTGCTAGCGCAAACGGCCGATCGCAAAGCCGGGCGCGACCTTTTCGGCCTGCAGGAATGCGCCGAGCGCCGCCTCGTCGGGCTGCTCGGCGGTGCGCGTTGCCTCGGCCGCCAGCCCGCCGGTGATGAAAAGGCTGTCGATGTCTTCGCCCATGGCGCCGGCGATATCGGTTTGCGCGCCGTCGCCGATGGCCAGGATGCGGCCGCGCGACACGTCCCGCCCGAGCGCCGCGAGCCGCCGATATGCGAGGTCGTAGATCGGCGGATGCGGCTTGCCGAAATAGAGGCTCTCGCCGCCCATTTCCGTGTACATCCGCGCCAGCGCCCCGGCGCACCATTCGCGCGTTTCGCCACGGTCGACGACGATGTCGGGATTGGCGCAGAGCAGTTTCAGCCCCTTCTGCTTGGCATAGAGCAGGTCGGGCCGGCTGTCGGCCAGGTCGGCGGTGGGGTCGAACGGGCCGGTGCAGACGATGCCCTCGGCCTCGCGCAGCGGCACGCGCTCGATCTCTACCGGGTCTTCGACTATCTGCATCGGCTCGAAGAATTTCAGGTCCGCCTCCTGCCCGATGAAATAGACCTTGCGCCCCACCGCGCCGCGGAACATCGCCGCACGCGCGCTGTCGCCCGAGGTGGCGATGGTATCCCAGCAATCGCGCGGTACGCCGAAGGTGTCGAGCTGGCGCTCGACCCGGTCGCGGGCGCGGGGCGAATTGGTCAGGAGCACCACCGTCCCGCCGCCGGCGCGATAGGTCCGCAGGGCGGCAACGGCATCGGGAAAGGCGGCGACGCCGTTGTGAACGCAGCCCCACAGATCGACGAAGAGCGCGTCGTAGCGGTCGGAAATCTCGGCGAGCGACACGATGATCCGGGTCATGGGGCGCGGCCTTTGCGATTGCGTTCGAACACGCGCAGATATGGCAGGTGCGGACAGCCTTGGCCAGTGCGCGGCGGTAAAGATCATTGGCGAGGTTGTCGAATCGTCACCTGACGCATATATGTGCGTCATGTGACGAAACCGGAGGCAAGAGATGGGAACATTCGCCAGCTATTCCGCGCCCGACAGGCTGTATCCGTCCCAGGCGGGGCGGATCGGCATGCTGCTTGGCCTGCGCGACAAGCCCGAGAGCGACGTGGCGCTTGCCGAACGGGTGGCCGGCGGCCTTGGGGCCGCTTCGGCCGAGGCGCTGGCGCGGCTGCTGGGCAAGGCGGCGGTGATCGGGCAGATCGTTCCCGAGCCGACGCTGCGCAGGGCGCGCAAGGCGCGCAAGCCCCTGTCGCGCGAGATGAGCGAGCGGCTCTATGAAATCAGCCGGGTGCTGGATGCGGTCAGCCTTGCCTATCGCGGCGACGAGGCGGCGATCCGGCGGTTCCTCGACCGCCCGCATCCGCTGCTCGACGGCAAGACGCCGCTGGAGCTGGCCAGGTCCAGCTCGGCCGGGGCCGATGCCGTTCTGAACCTGCTGCGGCGCGCGGAGCACGGGTTCGCGGTATGACGCCCCGGCGGCTGGAGCGCCCGCTGACCTGCTACCGGATCGGGGATCCGCAGGGCGAACACCCGATCTGGGACGACGGCGGCGCGCGCATCGCCTCGGGCCGCTGGCACGAGGCCGGCGCGGGGGTGATCTATGCGTCCGAACACTATTCGACGGCGATGCTGGAAAAGCTGGTTCACTACAGCGGCGAGATGCCGCCCAACCAGCATTTCATCGAAGTTTCCGTGCCCGCCGGCATCAGCTACGAGGTCGTCAACCCGGACCTGATCGGAGGCTGGGCCGATCGCTCGGGCATCGCCGCGCGCCGGTTCGGGGGGGCGTGGTACCGCGAGATGCGCTCGGCGGTGCTGATCGTGCCCTCGGTCGTGGCCCGGATGGAGCGCAACCTCGTCTTTCACACCGGCCATGCCGAATTTCCCCGGATCGAGGCCGGGCTCGAGGTGCAGATCTGGTGGGACCGGCGCCTGTTTTCATCCTGAAGGGGGGCCATGGGCAGGCGGCGCGCCACCGTCCGCGCCCGCACGCCCAGCGGATCAGTGGACCGCTACCGGCACCATGTCGTTCTGACGCGCGAGGACATAGGCCAGCGACCGGTCGCGGACCAGCGCCAGGCGCTCGCCCTCGGCGTTGTGCACCGCATAGAGGGTCTTGAGCCCGCCCAGATGCTGGCGCATCTCCTCGGGCAGGTCGTCCGCGCTGACCTGCCGGACGTAGACGATGGTGCGGCCGGTCTCGGCGCCGAAATCGTATCTGGTATCCATTTTCCGCTTATCCCCGGTTGATCCTGATGGTCTGCACGACCGTTTCGGGCCGTGCGCGCTTGAGATCGATGTGCAGCAGTCCGTTTTCCATCGCTGCCTCGCCCACCTCGACGCCGTCGGCCAGCACGAAGGAACGCTGAAACTGCCGCGCGGCGATGCCGCGGTGCAGAAAGACCCGGTTCTCGGTGTCCTCTTTCTGACGCCCGCGGATGACCAGTTGCCGGTCCTCCAGCGTGATCGAAAGATCGGATTCGGCAAACCCCGCCACCGCCAGCGTGATGCGATAGCTGTCTTGGGAGGTCTGTTCGATGTTGAACGGCGGATAGCCCTCGTTGCCGGACTTGGCACTGCGCTCGAGCAGCCGTTCAAGCTGTTCGAACCCCAGCATGTAGGGGTGCGACCCCAGGGATAGCTTCGTCATTCGGTGCGTCCTTTGCGATCAAGCGACGGTCCGTTTTCGGCCGCGTCCCTGGCAGGCGACGCGGCCTGATCCGAATATGGGGGCCGGGTAAGTGCCGTGCAAGAGCTTTGCCAAATCCGGCACATGGGCTAGACTTGCGCGCCCGACCGGCAGAGAGAATCGGCCCGAATGAACATGTTCAGCGACCTGTCGATGAAATCCGACGAGGTTCTGCGCGTCGAACTCGAAGAGTTCCGCCGCCAGCACCGCGACCTCGACGAGGCCATTCATGCGTTGCAGGAACGCGGTACCTCGGATCCGCTGACCATCAAGCGGTTGAAGCAGCAGAAGCTGCGGCTGAAGGACCGCATCGCCTGGATCGAGGACCGCCTCTACCCCGACATCATTGCGTAGCCGCCGCCAGTGCGTATAGTGCCCCTTCCCCGCGGCGGGACGGGCGGCAAGAGGGCGCGACATGGCCGGAATTCAGGTGGGTATCGTGATGGGCAGCCAGTCGGACTGGGCGACGATGAAGCACGCCGCCGACATGCTGGACGAACTGGGCGTGGCCTACGAGGCGCGCATCGTCTCCGCC
Source organism: uncultured Roseovarius sp. (assembly GCA_964574045.1). Lineage (GTDB taxonomy): Bacteria > Pseudomonadota > Alphaproteobacteria > Rhodobacterales > Rhodobacteraceae > Roseovarius. The sequence goes on from CAZNMK010000054.1 coordinate 6,710, forward strand.
CACCGCACCCCCGACCGGCTGTGGGAGTATGGCCGCGCCGCCGCCGGGCGCGGGCTGAAGGCGATCATCGCCGGCGCCGGCGGGGCGGCGCATCTGCCCGGCATGATGGCGTCCAAGACCCGCGTGCCGGTGATCGGCGTGCCGGTGCGGACCCGCGCGCTGGGCGGACTCGACAGCCTCTATTCCATCGTGCAGATGCCGCGAGGCAATCCGGAGGCAACAATGACCATCGGCGAGGCCGGGGCGGCGAATGCCGGGCTGATGGCGGCGGCGATCCTGGCCAATGACGACCCGGCGCTGGCCGAACGGCTGGACGCCTGGCGCGCGGCACTGTCCGATTCGATCCCCGAGGAGCCCACCGATGACTGAACCGCTGGCGTCCGGGGCCTCGATCGGTATCCTCGGCGGCGGCCAGTTGGGTCGCATGCTGTCGGTGGCGGCGTCGCGGCTGGGATTTCGGACCTGCATCTTCGAGCCCGACAAGGACGCACCCGCCGCACACGTGGCGCAGACGCATATCCGGGCGGACTATGACGACGCGGCGGCGCTGGCGCGGTTCGCCGAAACCGTCGATGTGATCACCTACGAGTTCGAGAACATTCCCACCCAGGCGCTGGACGTGCTGGAGCGGTTGCGCCCCGTGCGGCCGGGCCGGATGGCGCTGCGCGTCAGCCAGGACCGGCTGGTGGAAAAGGCGTTCCTGGGGGATATCGGGCTGGCCACGGCGCCCTTTGCCGCCGTCGACGACGAGGCCGACCTGGCCGAGGCGCTGGCCGAGATCGGCTGTCCGGCGATCCTCAAGACCCGCCGCTTCGGCTATGACGGCAAGGGACAGGCGCGCATCGGCGCCGTGCAAGAGGCCGACGCCGCGCTGGCGCAGATGGGCGGACAACCGGCGATTCTGGAAGGTTTCGTCGAATTCTCGCACGAGGTTTCGGTGATCGCGGCGCGCGGGCTCGATGGCAGCGTCGCCTGTTTCGATCCGGGCGAGAACGTGCACGAGGGCGGCATCCTGCGCACCACCGCCGTACCCGCCCGGCTGAGCGCGGCGCAGCGCGCCGACGCGGCGCTGCTGGCGGGGAAGATCCTCAACAAGCTCGACTATGTCGGCGTGATCGGGGTGGAGCTGTTCGTCACCGATGCCGGGCTGCTGGTGAACGAGATCGCGCCGCGGGTGCACAACTCGGGCCACTGGACGCAGGCCGCCTGCACCGTCGACCAGTTCGAGCAGCATATCCGCGCCGTGGCGGGCTGGCCGCTGGGCGACGGCAGCCGCTATGCCGACGTGGCGATGGAAAACCTGATCGGCGACGATGTCGCGCGCGTGCCGCAGATCGCGGGCGAACCCGGTGCGGCCCTGCACCTTTATGGCAAGGCCGAAACCCGCCCGGGCCGCAAGATGGGCCACGTCAACCGGGTGCGGGCGCTGTCCTCGGGGTGAACGCGGGCATCCCCCGTCGCGGCGGCATTTCCGAACCCGATGGGTGCGCGTCCCGTTTCGGCGGCGCTCATGGTTCGTCCCCGAGGATCAGGTCGTCCCATCCCAGGTCGTGATCGAACGCGCCCGTGGCCAGGAATTTCGCGACCTGGGCAATGACCAGCGGGTTGTTCATCATGAAGGTGTGGGTGACCGGCAGGACGATGTGATCGGCCATCCCCTCGACCCGGGTCGAGGCGACCGAGACCTTGCCGTCGTCGGGTCCCTCGATCAGGGCCGAGAAATAGGGGTTGAGCGTGCGGTTGCCGGCGATCACGCCCAGTTCGAAATCGACCGGCGGCAGGCGCTCGGGCAGATCGTCCGCGCCGGTGCCGAGCTGCAGGCCCGCCGGTCCGTTGAGCCAGCGAAAGAGCTCGGTTCCGCCCAGCTCGTCCACCAGCTCGGTGCCGTGGTTGGGGGGCGCCAGCATCACCACCCGGCCCAGGTTCCCGGGCCGGTTGGCGGCCAGCCAGTAGCGCAGCAGGATACCGCCCATCGAATGGGTGACGAAGTGGATGCGCGTCTCGCCACAGACCCGGATGGCATAGGGCAGCGTCTCCTCGGCCAGATCGCCGATGCGCAGCTCGGTCGAGGGGTAGTCGGGCCGGAAGGTGGTATAGCCCTGCAGCTGAAGCGCCTCTTCCATGATGATGAACGAGGCCTCGGTGCGCGCCAGCCCGTGCAAGAGCACCACGCAGTCGGCCAGCGCCGGCACGGGCAGCCACAGGGTCAGGGCGCAAAGAAATGCTTTCATGCTTCTTGAGATAACGCCGCCGCGGCGGTTACAACAGCCCCCGCCGGATGAGCAGGCCGAGGGGGGGGGCGACATGGCGGTACGGCTGGCGGTGCGCGCGGTGATCGTCGAGCGGGGGCGGCTTTTGCTCGTCAACGCCTATCCGGGGGCCGAGAGCGATCTGTGGTGCGCGCCGGGCGGCGGGGTCGAGCCGCATGTGTCTCTGCCCGGGAACCTTGCCCGCGAGGTGTTCGAGGAAACCGGCCTTGCCGTCGATGTGGGCGCGCCGTGTCTCGTCAACGAATTCCACGATCCCGGCGGCAGCTACCACCAGGTCGACCTGTTCTTTCGCTGCCGCATCGCCGCCGGCACGCTGGACGATGGCTGGCGCGACCCCGAGGGGGTGGTGCATCGCCGCCGCTTTTTCACCCCGGCCGAACTGGCCGGCATCCGGTTCAAACCCGGCCGCCTGCCCGAGGCCGCGTTTTCCGATGGGTGCCTTTACGACCCGCTCGAGGCACTGGTGCCGCGCTAGAGTATGTCGCGTTCAATTGGAAACGGTTCGACGACGGGCACGCGGCCGACCGGGTGGGCGCGGAACGCGCCCGCGTCGTGCCGCAGGCACGCCTTTACAATTGGCACCGCCCACATGCGGCACTAAAATCAAGACCACCCATCAGCCGACTGGGCTTGGAACGGAACAACCTGTTGAGGTTCCACATCTAGGCGGCCCGGCGCGCGCCCGCGTTTTCCCTTCCCATTTCTGAGACTGCACGCTAGGAACCCCCCATGATCGCACGCGCCAGGAATATCCCGCTTCGACGCCGCCGCCGCGGCTGAGCCCCGCCTCGGTCCGATCCCGGCGTGCCCCGACGCATGCCAACCTTTTCACCGCAATTGACTTGATCGCCCGCCTCGGGCACTCAAAAGGCTTCCAACCGAAGGATGACGCCATGATCCCCTCCGTCCTGCCGACCTACAACCGCGCGCCGCTTACCTTCGTCTCGGGCGAGGGCAGCTGGCTGGCCGAGGCCGACGGGCGCCGGTTTCTCGATCTCGGCGCCGGTATCGCCGTGAACGCGCTGGGCCATGCCCATCCGGCGCTGGTCAGGGCGCTGGGCGATCAGGCGGCGCGGCTGTGGCATACGTCGAACCTCTACCGTATCCCCGAGCAGCAGGCACTGGCCGACCGGCTGGTCGCGGCAACCTTTGCCGACACGGTCTTTTTCACCAATTCGGGCACCGAGGCCTGCGAGTTGGCGGTCAAGATGGCGCGCAAGCATTTCTTCGACGCCGGTCAGCCCGAACGGGTCGGGATCATCGCCTTCGAGGGCGCCTTTCACGGCCGTTCCACGGCCGCCATCGCCGCCGCCGGGACCGAGAAGATGACCCGCGGCTTCGGCCCGCTCCTGCCCGGTTTCATCCAGGTTCCCTGGGGCGACGAGGCGGCGCTCAGGGCGGCGATCGCCGACACCACCGCCGCCATCCTGGTCGAGCCGGTGCAGGGCGAGGGCGGCATTCGCCCGATGCCCGATGCCTGTCTCAGGGGGCTGCGCGCGCTTTGCGACGAACACGGGGTGTTGCTGATCCTCGACGAGGTGCAATGCGGCATGGGCCGCACCGGGCGGCTTTTCGCCCATGAATGGGCCGGGATCGCGCCCGACATCATGATGGTGGCCAAGGGCATCGGCGGCGGCTTTCCGCTGGGCGCGGTGCTGGCGACCGAGGCCGCCGCCAGCGCCATGACCGCCGGCACCCACGGGTCGACCTATGGCGGCAACCCGCTGGGTT
>CAZNMK010000055.1:0-3635 GCA_964574045.1 uncultured Roseovarius sp.
AGGAAACCACCACGCGGGTTCTCTCGAGCCTCACTCCGCGCGAGGAACGGGTGCTGCGCATGCGCTTCGGCATCGGCATGAACACCGATCACACGCTCGAGGAGGTGGGCCAGCAGTTCAGCGTGACGCGCGAGCGGATCAGGCAGATCGAAGCCAAGGCGCTGCGCAAGTTGAAGCACCCCAGCCGGAGCCGGAAGCTGCGGAGTTTCCTGGATCAGTAGCGGGGCTTGACCGGCCGGTCGGTTTTAAAAAGGTATTTCCCATTAATCCCATTGCACAACTTGATGCACGGCGCGGGCTAACCGACACGGCGCGAGGATGCCTGGAGGCGCTACTGGCGGGGCTAACCGCGCCGCCCTTGGAGCCACGGGTCGTGACCCGTGGTCATTTTGGTCATGTCTTGCGCTGGGACCGGGACGGTCGGCTTTGGTTCGACGCATTGCCGGCACGGAATTGGGTGCTTTTTTACTTTGGAAAGACCGCGCTGCAAACCCCGGGACTTGATTACGCGACCATCTCTGGACGGTTCCCGGAGGCAGTCGAGCGCGGCGATCTAGTCGTCAAGCTGCGTTTGCATGATCAGGTCGAAGCCTGCAGGATGGCCGCGTTCATAAACGCCACCCTGGGTACGTCGTAGCTGTTGCAGGCAGTCATATTCGTCCACTCGCGACCAGAGGGCATGCGGTCGCCCGGGTGGGCGCGAATGCGCCCGCCATGGGGCGGGCGGGCGCATGCCCGGCCCGCGAGCGGGCCGGACCGGGTTTGTCCGACCGAGAGCGACATTTACCAGAACCACGTGCCGCCGAGACCCAGAGACGTTGCGTCGCGAAGAGCAACGCCAATCCTATTTACGTTTCCCGGCTTGACAGGCCGGTCGGTTGGCGGCCACGCTCGGGCGCCATCATCAGTGGATCAAGACAAGAGGACTGGACCCATGCCGATCCTTTCACGCCTGTTCGGCCGCCGCTCGCCGGCCAGCCCGGCACTGGGGCCGCAAGCAGAGCCCGAGCACTACAACGGCTATGCGATCCACCCCGAGCCCATCGGCGAGGGCGGCCAGTGGCGCATCTCGGCGCGGATCGAAAAGGAAATCGGCGGCGAGGTGAAAACCCACCGCATGATCCGGGCCGACATCCTGGCCGACGGCGATGCCGCGGCGGCGGAATCGCTGAGAAAGGCCAGGCGGCTGATCGACGAGCAGGGAGATACGATCTTCGAGAGGCGCAGGTAGGGCGGGGTTTCAGCCCGCCGCTACGGCCGCACCCGCGATCCACTCGGCCACCGTCATCCACACCGGCAGCGTCAGCGCGCTCAGGATCGTCGATTGCGCAATGAGCCGCGCCGCCAGCCACCGGTCGGCGCCGAAACCCGCCGCCAGCACATGCGCGGCCGATGCCGTGGGCAGCGCGGCAAAGACGATCAGCACCGGCACGACGGGCGCGCGGCTCTCGAGCGCCAGCGCGACCAGCGTCACCGTCAGCGGCAGCGCCACCAGCTTGGTCGCCACCAGCATCAGCGAGAACCGGTCGAGCCGCGCCAGCGCCCCCCAGCGCAGCGTCGCCCCGATGGAAATCAGCGCGATGGGGATGGCCGCGCCCGCCAGCATCTCTATCGGCGCCAGCACCGGGCGCGGCAGCGTCACCCCCGACACCCCCACCGCCACCCCGGCAAGGCTGGCCAGCAGAAAGGGGTTGAGCGCCACCCGCCTCAGCGCCCCGGCCGCGCCCAGCCCCTCGCCCCGCGACAGTGCGGCGACGGCAAAGATGTTGGCCAGCGGGATCGCCAGGCCGATGGCGACCGCGTAAAGCCCCAGATCGGCCGACGGCAGCGCGCCGACGATGACGAATCCCAGCGCGGTGTTGAATCGCCACGCCGTCTGCCAGCCGCCGGCGAAATCGAGAAACCGCGCCGGCCCGAACGGCCGCGCGAGCCAGCCCAGCCCCAGCCCCAGCGCCAGCACCGCCCACACCAGCGGCCCGACCGCCAGCAGGCTGGCAGGAGCGATGGGCCGGCTGGTGGCGGCGGCAAAGATCAGCGCCGGAAACAGGATCTCGTAATTCAGCCGGTCGAGCCCGGCCCAGGCGGTTTCGCTCAGCCTTTCGCGCAGCGCGCCGCCGAGCGCCACCAGCAGCACCACGGGCAGAAGGCCGGTCAGCAGGATCTGCGTCATCCGCGGTGCCTTTCCGGCTCAGTCCTGCGCCGCCAGGGTGCGGCCGGCGGCCTCGATCGCCAGGACGCTGTCCTTCCATGGCCGCCATGCGCCCCGGATCTGGCGCCAGAACGCGCCTTCCGCCTCGGCGGCGCAGGCCATCAGCTCTGCCTGGTCGCGAAACAGCCGCGCGCCCGGTTTCTGGCGATGGTCGGGAAAGGCGCAGCCGAGCCGGCCCTCGATCCAGCCGATATCCTCTGCGTGGCGGGCGGCGATCCGCGACAGCAGGCCGGGGTCGATGCCGAACGGGGCCTGGCCGAATTCGGCCACCCGCCGCCGGCCATATGAAATCGCCGCCCGCGCGCGAAAGGGCAGCCTTCCGCCCTCAAGCCGCCGCAGCCAGAGCTGCTGCAGCGCGGTCGCCTCGGCGGTATAGCCGATGTTGACGCTGCGCAGCCCGCCATCGGCCAGCCGCGCGCCGACGCGCCCGGCGAGGTCGCGGATCGCATCGCCGCCCGCCAGCGCGTCGCGGCGATAGGGCACCAGATCGACGTTTTCCGCGCCGAGCCGGTCGATCCAGGGCTGCAACCTGGCGCGGTAGCCGGGATACCACCGCCCGGGGTCGAAATCGGTGACCCGTTCGCGCAGCTTCTGGTTCTGCATGCTGACGACAAAGCTTTTCGGTTCGCGCACATAGGCGATCAGCCGGACGCGGGCGAAATGAGGGTTCAGCGCCGCCAGCAGGTTGTCGATGCCGCCGCCCTGCAGCATCTGCCCGGTCAGTTCCTCGGCCGAGATCAGCAGATCGCGGCGGTCGCTTTCCAGCAGGGTCCGGAAATCGCGGCCGAGCGTGGCGCGCCGCCGCAGATAGTCGCGGGGCGCGCGCGGCGCAAGGAACTCGGCGAGCGCCGCCTCCGACAGGCCGGAGAACAGATCGACCATGGCAAAGGAATGGTTGCTCGAGATCAGCGGCGCATAGACCAGCCGGTCGTCGGCGTAGCCTTCCAGCGCCACCTGGATCGAGGTCGAGCCGGTCTTGTGCATGCCGGCGTGAAGAATGCAGGTTCGGCTCATCGGCGGGTCGTCTCCGGTTTTCCTCCGCTGCGTGCGGTCGGGTGCCGTGACCGGCCGGCCGCTGGGGCAAGGGTTACAGATGCCGGGAGCGGATGAAAACCCGTTTCGGGCCGGTCGGCGCGGGTCGGCGACGGGCGGCCGCCGGGACGCCGATTTTCAATTGCAAGATGGCGGTTTCGGAGTAAAAGCGAATCGGGCGAATCCGCCCGGAAACGGCCGCGCGATCCCGCGCGGGTACAGTCGAAAAGGACTATAAACATGACCGAAGAGACCACCAGGACCCCGCTCACCGAAGAGCAGAAACAGCGGCGCCGGGTCGGCCGCAGCATCGGGCTGGCGTTCTTCAATGCCAATTACAAGGCGCAAAATCCCGACGCCACCAAGGAAGACCGCAAGGCCGCCTGGAAAGAGG
>CAZNMK010000055.1:3645-4050 GCA_964574045.1 uncultured Roseovarius sp.
GCAGACCAAGATCGGCATGCGCGCGCTGAGGCAGATCGAACGCGCGGGCCTGGCCATCCTGCCGGCCGCGCCCAAGGCCGAAGCCGCCGAATAACGGCGCAGAAGGCAAAGCGGGGTTCAGGACGCCTTGCGCCAGAACCCCGCGAAATTGTCGATGGTTTCCAGCGGCTCGGAAATGCCGTTCTCGCGCCGGAAATCGTTGACGGCCTCGGCGCAGACGGGCAGCGCGTAGTCGTCGATGATGCAGAATCCGCCCGGCGACAGCTTGTGATAGAGGTTGGTCAGCGCGTCCATGGTCGAGCTGTACATGTCGCCGTCGAGCCGCATGATCGCAAGCCGCTCGACGGGCGCCGTCGGCAGGGTGTCGGCGAAGAACCCCTTGAGAAACACCACCTGTTCGTCGAG
>CAZNMK010000055.1:4060-10681 GCA_964574045.1 uncultured Roseovarius sp.
GGCACCCACGGCACCGACGCCGGCGGAATCTGCTGTTCGTCGAGCAGGCCGTAGCGTTCGAAGTTGTGGCGAACCGCCTCTTCGCTGACGGCCAGGAAATCGTAGTCGTATAGCGTGTCGCCCTTGTCCTGCGGATGACGGTCGAGCTCGGGGCGGGGAAGGCCCTGAAAACTGTCGGCGACGAAGACCCGGCGGTCGCTCACGCCGAGCGCCTTGAGAACGCCGCGCATCAGGATGCACGAGCCGCCGCGCCAGACGCCGGTTTCGATGAAATCGCCGGGCACGCCATCGGCCACCACCCGGCGCACGCAGTGCTCGATATTGTCCAGCCGGTGGCGGCCGACCATGGTGTCGGCATAGCCCGGCCAGACCTCGCCGCCGGTGCGCTGCGCCTCGGTATAGCCGGGCACCTCGGCCAGCATCAGGCCGCGCGATGCCAGCACCCGGTTGAGACCCTGCGCCAGCTTGCGGCCCATCGCGTTGCGGCGGCGCCCGAACATGCCCAGCGGCACCGGCGGTTCGGGCCAGAGGCTGAAGGAAAGGGTTTTCTTCAGCAGGTCGATATAGAGGTCTTCGGGTTTGTGCATGGCGGTCCCGAGGCAAGGAGGGCAAGAGAGGCTGAGTGTAAGTGGCAGCAGCGCCCGACCCTGTCAATCCTGCTGGTCCTTCTACATGCAGAGGTCGAAATTGACCCCTACCCAAAACCTTGAGGCTGGCCTATAGTCGCTGTGGGATACTGGGCAAAAGACCCACGACCATGCGAGGCAGAGAAGAAAAGGGGCTGGGGCTATGCGGTGCCCGTTTTGCGGCAATATCGATACACAGGTAAAGGATTCGCGGCCTGCCGAGGATCACGTCTCGATCCGGCGGCGGCGGTTCTGTCCGGCCTGCGGCGGGCGTTTCACCACCTATGAGCGGGTGCAGCTGCGCGATCTGGTCGTGGTCAAGTCGAACGGCCGGCGAGAGGAGTTCGACCGCGACAAGCTGGAGCGTTCGGTGCGGATAGCGCTGCAGAAACGTCCCATCGAACCCGAACGGATCGAGCAGATGATCTCGGGCATCGTGCGGCGGCTGGAATCGATGGGCGACACCGACATCCCGTCAAAGGTGATCGGCGAGATCGTGATGGAGACGCTGGCCCGGATCGACACCGTCGCCTACGTGCGTTTCGCCAGCGTCTACAAGAACTTCCAGGCGGCGGACGATTTCGACAAGTTCGTCAGCGAATTGCGGCCGAACGCCAACGAGGGCGGCACGGACGACGCCTCCGAAAACGTGCCCGCCGACAAGTGAACGGCGCCGACATCCGCTTCATGCGGCTGGCGCTGGCGCTGGGCCGGCGCGGGCAGGGGCGGTGCTGGCCCAATCCGGCGGTGGGCTGCGTGATCGTGCGCGACGGTCGCATCGTCGGGCGCGGATCGACCGCGGGCGGCGGGCGTCCGCATGCCGAAACGCGGGCGCTGGCACAGGCCGGCGGTGCCGCGCGCGGCGCCACCGCCTATGTCAGCCTCGAGCCCTGCGCGCATCACGGCAAGACCCCGCCCTGCGCCGAGGCCCTGATTTCGGCTGGCGTGGCGCGGGTCGTCGTGGCGGTCGGTGATAGCGACCCCCGCGTTGCCGGGAAGGGCCTGGCGATGCTGCGCTCCGCCGGGGTCGAGGTGACGGCCGGGGTTCTGGCCGACGAGGCCGGCGCCGACCTGCGCGGATTCCTGCGCCGCGCCGCCGGCGGCCTTCCCTGGGTCGCGCTCAAGCTTGCCGCGTCGTTCGACGGCCGCATCGCCACCGCGAGCGGGGAAAGCCAGTGGATAACCGGGGCCGGGGCACGCCGCCACGTTCACGCCATGCGCGCGCGCTTCGACGCGGTGATGGTGGGCGCGGGGACCGCGCGCGCCGACGACCCGATGCTGACGGTGCGTGGGCTGGGGGTGACGCATCAGCCGGTGCGGGTGGTGGTGTCGCGCCGGCTGGACCTGCCGCGGGACGGGCAGCTGGCGCGCAGCGCCGGCGAGGTGCCGCTGTGGCTGTGCCACGGGCCGGACGCGGGCGAGGATCGCCGCGCCGCTTGGGCCGCGCGCGGCGCGCGGCTGTTGCCCTGTGCGCTGGCCGGGCGGCAGCTCGATCCCTTGAGCGTCTGCGCCGCGCTGGGGCAGGCCGGGCTGACGCGCATCTTCTGCGAGGGCGGGGCGGCGCTGGCGGCGTCGCTCCTGTCGGCGGGGCTGGTGGACGAGCTGGCGGGCTTTACCGCCGGCATGGCGCTGGGGGCCGAGGGGCTGCCGGCGGTGGGGGCGATGGGGATATCGGAACTGGCCGAGGCGCACCGATTTCGCCTGGCCGGGGTCCGGCCGGTGGGCGGCGACGTGCTGCACCGCTGGCTGCGGGACTGATGCATATCGCGTTCGATTGGAAACGGTTCGACGACGGGCACGCGGCCGCCGTCTTGCCGTCGGCACGCCCTTGGCGTGACGTGGCGGGCGGATGATTCCGATAATGCGCGACACGCTTTGGGGCGTGTTGCAACGGATCGAATTCACGCCCGCGCCCCGGCCTACGAAACCGGGGCCTCCGCACCGGTGGGATGAGGTCCCGGATCAAGCCCGGGACGGGTGGTTCCGATCGAACGCACATGGTTCCAGCCGCGCTCAGAAGGGCAGGTCGCGCCCGTCCCAGCTGCGGAAACAGCCGCTGGTCGCCAGGTTCAGCCGGCCGAATTCCAGGATCAGGCCATCGGCGCTTTCGTCGACGCCGATTTCGCCGCCGGCGCCGCCCATGTCGGTGCGTACCCAGCCGGGGTGATAGACGCCCACGGCGATGCCGCGCGGGGCCAGATCGACGGCGAGGTTGCGCCCGAGGTTGAGCGCCGCCGCCTTGGAGGCGCGATAGGCATAGCTGCCGCCGGCGGCCAGTTCCTGGCTGCCCAGGCGGCTGGACAGGATGGCGATGCGCGCGCCATCGGCGCGTGTCAGCGCCGGCAGGCAGGTCTGCACGCTCAGGAACACGCCGGTGACGTTGGTGGCCATGGTCTCGGCCCAGGTGGTGGAGGAAAAGCCGCCCTCGATAGTCTGGCCCTTGTCGGCGTAGATTCCGGCGTTGCAGATCAGCAGGTCGACCGCGCCACCCGACAGGGCCCGGCCGAGAGCGGCGAAATCCGCCGGCCGGGTGACGTCGAGCGTCACGCTCTCGCCGCCCGACCGGGCGGTGCCGGTCACGGTGTGGCCGGCGGCGCGGTAGCGCTCGCACAGCGCCTTGCCGATGCCCCGGCCGGCGCCGGTGATGACGACATGCATGGCGATTGCCTCAGTTCGACTTGCGGCCGGGGCGGAAGGGCAGCGGCGCCACCGGCACGCCGTCCTCGATCAGCCGGCGCGCCTCGTCGGCATGTGCCTCGCCGTGGATCGCGCGCTCGGGGGCGGTCCCTTCGTGGATGTCGCGCGCCTCGCGGGCGAAGTTCATGCCGACGTATTCCGAATTGGTCTCGATTCGGCGCTTGAGTTCGGCCATCGCCTGTTCGGCGGCGCTTGCCGGGGCGGAAAGCGGCCGCCCGTGCGGGGATGCGGAAGGTTCGTCGCGGCTGGCACGGACGCTGGGCGCCATAGGCGCCTTTTCCACCGCGGCGGAGCCGCAGACGGAACATGCCACCATCCCCGCCGCGGCCAGCTTGTCATAGGCGGCGGCGGTCTGGAACCAGCTGTCGAAGCGGTGGCCCCGATCGCATCTGAGGCTGAACTGAATCACGCGGCGAAGCTCCGGTATCGTCAGCGTTTTACATAAACGCCCGGCGGCGCAAATCAAGGCGCAAGCGCGGTCAGCCGCGCCGCCCGGCGGGATCGAAAGCCCTCAGTATACGCGCCAGTTCGGGGTCGGTGACGCAATCGGCGGCCTTTTTGCGGCGCATCCATTTGCGCCGGCGCTTGGCGCCTTCGGGATAGGCGCGGGCAAGGGCCTCGACCTCGACCGGATAGACCATCGCCACGCAGGGCGCCTCTTCGCCGGCAGGCAGAACCTTGCGGAAGGAATAGAGCCCCAGGCACGGCCCCGCGACGCGGCCGGTGACGCCCGCCTCTTCCCAGGCTTCGCGCAGCGCGGTTTCGGCCGGGGTGCAGCCGTCCACGGGCCAGCCCTTGGGGATGATCCATCGTCCGGTCGCGCGCGAGGTGATCATCAGGATTTCGGGCTTCTTTTCGCGGATGCGATAACACAGGGCGGCGAATTGCGTGCGCAGATCGCTCTTGCTGCCGGGCTCGAGCGAAATCTGGCCTTCGCTGGGCTTGCGGCGCGTCATTCGGGGCCTGTCTCCATTTGGGTATTGCGGGGCGATGGGTGGCATCGTTCTGGCAGAGCGCGGCGTGCCTGACCAGCGCGGATTTGCCAGCGGGCACCGGGCCGGCCCAAAACAGAGCAAAAAAATCGGAATTGACACACCTGAGCAAAATTGTCAGATTAATTCCAGCGACCGATGCCCGGCAGCCATAACACCGCGACAGTTCGACAAGGGGACAATGCAATGACGAAGCGACGGTCCGGTTCCACGCCGATCCCGCCCGGGGCGGCGAAAACCCTGGCTGAGGGAGGCGCGCCATGATCCCGCTGCGCAAATCGGCAACCGAGGCCGGCACGGCGGTGCAGCCGCAATACGATGCCCGCGAACTGATCGGCGAGGGGCCGACGGTCTCGATCGCGCTCGACGGGCAGATCTACACCCTTCGGATCACCCGATCCGGCAAGCTGATCCTGACCAAATGAAACATCATCGCGATAGGCGCGGCGCCTTTCCGGTCGCCGCCATCGACACCCTGTCCGGCCCGGAACAGCTGCTGGTCAGGGCGTTGCGCTATGCCTCGGACGAGTCGCAGGGCATGGTGCGCATCGCCCGCATGTTCGAGGCGCGGATGACGGCGCAGGCGGCGCAGACCGCGCAGGATGCGCTGGAGGAGGTGTTCGCCACCATCGCGCGGCATGGCCGCCGGCGGCTGATGCGGCACAAGCTGGCGTGTTCCTGCGTCAGTTCGGACGAGGCGGTGTTCGCGCATTTCGTCATGCTCGCGGCCACTGGCGAGCGCGAGGACGCGATGCTGGTGGGGGCGCTGATGGTCGAGGGGCCGCTCTTGCTGCCCTTCACGGATGCCGCCCGGCGCGTGGGGCTGGAACTGATGCGCGCCGATCTGGCACGGCCGCGCGCCCGGTTCGAACAGGCCGGTACGCCGGTGCACTGAATGCCGGCGCGGGTGCGGCATATGGCCCGGTCGGCGGTATCCGACGAAAAAGCTATGGCAATAGCGGTCGGTCCCATGCCATTGTCGGGCGACATCGGGGCCGGCATGCCGGCCCGGAAAGGCACGCCATGATCGTCTGCCACTGCAATGCCATCACCGACCGCGACATCCGCGCCGCCGTCGACTGGATGCGCGCCGCCGATCCCGACACGCTGATCACCCCGGGCAAGGTCTACCGCGCCCTGGGGCGTAAATCCGAATGCGGCGGTTGCCTGCCGCTCTTTCTTGACACCATGCAGCGATGTGACAGTTTCGTCATACCCATGGATGAGCGCGGCCAGGGGCGCCGCGCGTCGAATCGAGGAGAGGAGTGAGCGATGAAAGGCGACGACAAGGTTATCGAGTACCTCAACAAGGCACTGCGCAGCGAACTGACCGCCGTCAGCCAGTACTGGCTGCACTACCGCCTGCAGGAGGATTGGGGCTACGGCAAGATCGCCGCCAAGTCGCGGGAAGAAAGCATCGAGGAGATGCACCACGCCGACAAGCTGGTCGAGCGGATCATCTTTCTCGGCGGGCACCCCAACCTGCAAAAGCTCGACACGCTGCGGATCGGGGAAAACCTGCGCGAGACGCTCGATGCCGACCTCGCCGCCGAGCACGACGCGCGGGCGCTCTATATCGAGGCGCGCAACCATTGCGACGCCGTCGCCGACTATGTCTCGAAGAACCTCTTCGAGGAACTGATCGCCGACGCCGCGGACCATATCGACTATCTCGAGACCCAGATCGGCCTCTACGACAGCCTCGGCGCCGAGCGCTACGGGCTCCTGAACGCGACGAGCGCCGACGAGGCGGAGTAAGGGGGCGCTGCCCCCGGCGCCGCAACGCGGCGCCACCCCCCGAGGATTTTGTGGATAGATGAAGCGCGGGGCGGCCCTTTCCGGGGCCGCCCGTTCGCTATTCGGCGAGATGGCAGGCGGCTTCGGTGCCGTTGGCGAGCCGGCGCAGTTCGGGGCGCTCGGTGCGGCAGCGCGCCACCGCGATCGGGCAGCGCGGCGCGAACGGGCAGCCGGGCGGCAGGTTGACCGGATCGGGCAGTTCGCCAGGCTCGCGCGGACGGTCGAAGGAGCCGCCCTCGAGCTTGGGGATCGCCGCGAGCAGGAGCTGCGTATAGGGGTGTTTGGGCGCGGCGAAGAGCGTCGCGGTCTCGGCCAGCTCCATCACCTGGCCCAGATACATCACCGCCACGCGGGTGCCGAAATGCTCGACCACGCTCAGGTCATGGGTGATGAAGAGATAGGTCAGGCCGCGTTCGGCCTGAAGATCGGTCAGCAGGTTGAGGATCTGCGCCTGGATCGACACGTCGAGCGCCGAGACCGGCACGTCGGCGACGATGAAGGCGGGGTTG
>CAZNMK010000056.1:0-10565 GCA_964574045.1 uncultured Roseovarius sp.
GTCAACGACTTCATCATCAAGGCCTGCGCGCTGGCGCTGCAGGCGGTGCCCGACGCCAACGCCGTCTGGGCCGGCGACCGGGTGCTGAAACTCAAGCCCTCGGACGTGGCGGTGGCGGTGGCGATAGAGGGCGGGCTCTTCACCCCGGTGCTGAAGGATGCCGAGATGAAATCGCTCTCGGCGCTGTCGGCCGAGATGAAGGACCTCGCCGCCCGCGCCCGCGAGCGCAAGCTCGCCCCGCACGAGTACCAGGGCGGCAGCTTTGCCGTCTCGAACCTGGGCATGTACGGGATCGACAATTTCGATGCCGTCATCAACCCGCCCCACGGCGGCATCCTTGCGGTCGGCGCCGGGGTGAAAAAGCCGGTCGTGGGCGAGGACGGCGAGCTGGCGGTGGCCACGGTCATGTCGGTGACGCTGAGCGTCGATCACCGGGTCATCGACGGCGCGCTCGGCGCGCAGCTGTTGGCGAGCATCGTCGAGAACCTGGAAAACCCGATGGCGATGCTGGCCTGAGCCCGACCGGCGCGACAAGGCAGTCGCAACGATTTCGGCATGTCCGGCTGACTGGCTTCGTCATCGGGGATTGCGCATTGTCGCGGAGATTTCCGCCTGGCCCGCTTGCAGGCCGGGCATGCGCCCGCCCGCCCCATGGCGGGCGCGTTCCGCGCCCACCCGGGCGGACGCATGCCCTCTGCTCAATGGTCGTTGACTTCGGTCCGGTGAAAGCCTTGCGAACCCTGATCTGCCACAGACCGACCACCACACACCCTGCAAGAGGTTTCACCCACCGGGTTGACCTGCGTCAAATTCACATCTTCGCATCCGTACTATGCCCTGCGCGACCGAATGAAAGGACAGGACATGGACTGGAAAGCCGCGCTCAAGCACACCGCCTCGATCCTCGGCCCGATGCGCAAGGAACAGGCGGACGTCGCCAGGGGATTTCACGACCTGCACAACGCCGCGCTGGCCGCGGGTGCGCTCGGGGCCAAGGAAAAGGAGCTCATCGCGCTGGCCATCGCGGTGTCGAAGCAGTGCAACGACTGCATCGGCTTTCACGTCAAGGCGGCGATTCGCGCCGGCGCCACCCGCGACGAGGTGGCCGAGACG
The DNA here is from genome assembly GCA_964574045.1 of uncultured Roseovarius sp. Taxonomy (GTDB): domain Bacteria; phylum Pseudomonadota; class Alphaproteobacteria; order Rhodobacterales; family Rhodobacteraceae; genus Roseovarius. Next base: position 1,114 of record CAZNMK010000056.1, read on the forward strand.
GTGAATGTCTGCGTGATGATGAACGGCGGGCCGGGCTACATGTACGGCGCCAGGGCGATCGAGGCCTACGACCAGCTCTCCTGACGCGAACGTGATCGCCGAAATGATGCCCGCGCGCCACGGCGCGGGCCCGATATGGTCCGGGCAGGCTCGACATGCCCGCCCGGGAAAGGTACCCCTGAAGCACGTGTTATTGACCTGTTGGGGGACGGTTTTGCGTAAGTCACCGAAATGCAGTTGGGCAGGCGCCGCGCGGGCGGCGATGTTGGCGCTGGCCGCAGCCGTCCTGGCGGTGCCGGTATCGGCGCAGGGGCGGTCCGATGCGCTGGGCACGCGCAGCAATGCCACCGACCGCGCCGCTGTCGATTCGGTCTGGTCCGAGGCCGCGGCATCCGGCCGCGGGGTGCGCGTGGTGCCCCCGCCCAAGCTCTTCGACAAGGCGTTCCGCGATGCCTCTGCCGCGCGCCACGCGGCGGATATTGCCAAGCTGACGCAGGCCTTCATCGACCTCGGCCCCGGTGTCGACCCCAGGGAGGCGGCGCGCGCCGCGCGGGTCGTCTACACTTACGTCGATCAGCTGGTCGTCGAATACGAGATCGAGGATTCGCCGCTGGTCCACAACACCAAGGTGAATTTCGGGCAAAAGCCGCGCGGGCTGTGCTGGCACTGGGCGCACGACATCGACATCCGCCTGCAGATGGAACGGTTCAGGACGCTGGAAATCCACCGCGCCATCGCCAACTACAACAACATCCGCCTGGAACACAGCACTACCCTGCTGGGCCCCCGCGGCGGTGCGATGGAAGATGCCATCGTGCTCGACCCCTGGCGCAAGGGCGGCGAACTGACCTGGATGGTCGCGCGCCAGGACACCCGCTACAACTGGACCCCGCGCGACGAGGTCTTTGCCTACAAGCGCCGGATGAAGGAACGCCAGGGCGACACCGAGGAGCGGACCGCCGAGCGTTTCGACCGCTGAGACAGCGACGGGTCACATGAAACCGATACCCGCCCCGGACGCGACCCGGGGCCTCGTTCAACCGGCACGCGAGGCCCCGGCACGGGGGCCGGGGCGGATGGCATCTCGGATGGCCGGAGCGGGGAACGCTTGAGACACGATGCGCCCCCGGCTGTCGGCTTTCAGTTCCCCGAATCGCCGCTGCCGCGCACGCCCAGCAGCTGATCCATCGCCACCGAGGGCTGGTCGCAGCCCGCCTCGCCGACGATCCGGGCGGGCACGCCGGCCACGGTCTTGCACGGCGGCACCTCCTGCAGCACCACCGAACCCGCCGCGATGCGCGAGCAGCGGCCGACGCGGATATTGCCCAGCACCTTGGCACCCGCGCCGATCAGCACGCCGTCGCCGATCTTGGGGTGGCGGTCCTCTTCCTCCTTGCCGGTGCCGCCCAGCGTCACCGAATGCAGCATCGAGACGTTGTCGCCCACCACCGCGGTTTCGCCGATGACGATGGAATGGGCGTGGTCGATCATGATCCCCTGCCCGATGCGCGCCGCCGGGTGGATATCGACGCCGAAGACCTCGGAACAGCGCATCTGGAAGAAACGCGCCATGTCGCGGCGGCCCTGACGCCATAGCCAGTGCGCCACGCGATAGGCCTGCACTGCCTGGAATCCCTTGAAAAAGAGCATCGGCTGGATGAAGCGGTCGCAAGCCGGATCGCGATCCTCGACGGCGACGATATCGGCGCGCGCCGCCACCCCGATGGCCTTGTCCGCGGCATAGGCGGCATCGCAGATCTCGCGCAGAATCTGTTCCGACATCTCGTTCGAGGTCAGCTTCATCGACACCCGGTAGGCCAGCGCCGATTCCAGCGTCCGGTGGTGCAGGATCGAGGAATGGACCACCCCGCCGAGCAGAGGTTCGTGCTCGACGGCCTCTTCGGCCTCGATGCGGATGCGGGCCCAGACCGGGTCGAGTTCGGTCAGTTTCGCGCGGGTTTCGGCCATGTCGTTGCTCCTTTGCAGTGCCGTGCACTATACCAGAGCGAAAGCGCGGGTAAAACGCAAAGCCGCCGGGGGGCGATGGGTCGCATGGATCACGATACCGAGAGCGATTGGCGCAAGGACATCCTGGCCCGGCTCGACGCGCTGGAGGCGGAGGATACGCTGGGCCGCTCCGGCCAGGCCACGGTCGAGCTGGACCAGCAGGCGGTCGGGCGGCTCAACCGCATGGACGCGCTGCAAAACCAGGCGATGGCGCGCGCCACCGGCGCCCGCCGCCAGGCCGAGCGCGCCCGGCTCAGCGCCGCGCTGGCGCGGCTCGATGCCGGCGAGTTCGGCTATTGCGAGGACTGCGGCGATGCGATCGCGCCGGGGCGGCTGCGGCTCGACCCGGCGGCGACGCGCTGCATCGGCTGCGCCTCGGGCTGAGGCGCGTCACAGCATCGCTGCAAGCCGCGCGAACCGTCCCGGCCCGTAATGGGCCGAGATCTGCGCCACCTGGAACTCGACCGCGCCGCCCGGCCCGTCGCCCGCCTGGGCGGCGGCGGTATAGGTCCATTCCGGTACCGATGCGGTTTCCTCGCGCAGCGTGGTTTCGCCCTGCACCACACGGACGAGATAGCGCTCGGCCTCTTCGCCCAGCGGCACGTCGGGCGTGTCCCAGCGGTCGCCACCGATGCGCGTGCGCCGGATCCAGCCAAGCACCCTGTCCTGCCCCGGCCGCCCGGAAAGACGCAGATGCACCGGGCTGAGCGGCCGCAGCCCGACCCCGGAAAACGCCTGCACGGTATGGACATAGGCCGCGTCGCCGACCGGCCGCGATGCCGGGCCGACGCGGTAGTGCCGCTCCAGCCCGACCTGGCCGGGCGCGAGCCCGATCTGCGGGGCGGTCCCGTCGAGCCGGACCAGGAACGACCCTGCCGGCCAGATGGCGCCGGTCTGCGTGCCCAACTGCCCGCGCAGCCGGTGGCGCAGCAGATAGGTATCGGGCGCCACCAATTCGGCATCGCGGAACTGCAATAACTCCCACCCGCCCGGGGTGCCGTCGCCGATGGCGCACAGGTTGGCCCCGCGCAGGAAGCGCGCCTCGTCGACGCTTTCCAGCGCGCCGTGCAGCATCCCGACCCTGAGCGCCGCGCCCCGGTCGCAGACCCCGGACGGCGCCGGCAAGAGCGGCGACTGCGTCACTCCGATGGGTGTGCGCGCCTCGACGATCCGGTCGAGACGGAAATCGGCGCCGGTGTCCGAGGCATAGACCGCCGCCGCCCCCGGCCAGGGCCTGGCCGTCACCGCCACATGCGGGGCATGGGGCACCTCTTCGCCGGTCATGAGCGGCAGATCGAGGAAGAAGGGCGTGACCGGCGCCGGCGCATCGAAGCCGCGCCCGGGACCCAGTTCCGCCGCCACCGGCGCCGGACGATAGCTTTCGGGTTCGATCCGCACCGCCTGCAGCTTTTGCGCATGGGCCAGATGCTCGACCCGGTCGACGCGGTAGTACCCGATGCCTCCCTCCTCGGGCAGGGAAATCACGTCGCCCGCACCGACCGCCAGATGCGAGCGCGGCAGCGTCAGGCGCAGCGTGTCGGTGGCGACCCGCGCCTCCGACAGCCAGCGCGCGACCGTCTGACGGCCCTCGGCGCGGGTCATCGCCAGCGGGATTTCCGAGGTCGACACCGTCGGCGCGGCGCCATCTTCCTGCGCCGCCTCTTCGGAAATCACGTCGAAATCGGCGCCCGCCTCGACAAAGCGCAGGCGCACCCGCCCGGCCAGTTCCACGTCGCCGCCGCGGATGCGCTCGATCACCCCGTCCATTTCCGTGTCGCGCACCGTCCGGTCGGGATCGACATGGAAATCGGCGCGCCCGGCACGCCCGCGAAAGACCAGCGCGCCGCCGCGTTCCACAGCATCGAAACCGCAGGCCAGAGCCAGCGGCTGGATCACCGCGCGCGGCTCGGCCACCTGTTCGATCAGGTAGCCGCGCACCAGCCCATGGAGCTGCCCGGTATCGCACTCGCTCACCCCCGCCCGGGCGCAGGCATCCTCGATCACCGAAGAGAGCCGCCAGGCCGAGACCCGCCCGGTGATCCAGTGCCCGCGCAGCCAGTTCTCGCCGTCCCGCCACAGTTCGGCATTGTTGGGAAAGAACGGATAGGGGCGCGCATCCCAGGCCCAGACGTAGGCGTGGTCCATGTCCACCATCGGCCCGCCGTAGGTTTCGGAAACCGGGTTGTTGGCTCCGTCGCCCCAATAGGCGGCCATCGCGCGCAGGTACTGGCGCTGGATGAGTTCGTCCTGCCGCCCGTCGGAGTGATGCGGCAGCGCCGATTCCGAGGATTTCGGATCGAAGAAGACATTGGGCCGGTTGGTGCCCTTGTCCACCGCCGGGCAGCCGTATTCGGTGAACCGGATGGGTTTCGAGCGCGGCACCCAGGCGGTGGGCATCTCGGCCCGCTGCCCGCCCACGCGTTCATGATGGGGATTGCGCCACCAGTTCAGGATGTCCTTGTAGCGCCATATCCAGGGCTCGTCATGCGCGCCATCGGAGATCGGCACGCGCCGCTGCGCCGCGCGGGCCTCATTGCTGGGATAGTACCAGTCATAGCCCTCGCCGCCGGCGATGTTGGCGGTCAGGTACCCCAGGTCGTAGATCGACCCCCAGCCGGCATCGGCGTGGCCCTCGCCGTCGCGCCAGTCCGAGAGCGGCATGTAGTTGTCGATACCGACAAAGTCGATATTGGCATCGGCCCAGAGCGGATCGAGGTGGAAATACCTGTCCCCGCTGCCGTCCTGCGGGGCGTAGCCCGCATATTCCGACCAGTCGGCGGCATAGCCGATCCTGACCTCCGGGCCGAGGATGGCGCGCACCTCGGCCGCCAGCGCCACCAGATGCGCCACCGCCGGAAAGCTGCCGTTCTCGCCCCTGAGCGTGGTCAGCCCGCGCATTTCCGATCCGATGCAAAAGCTCTCGACCCCGCCGGCGGCCTTGCACAGCATTGCCTGATGCAGGATGAAGCGGCGATAACCCCAGTCGTCGGGCCCGGAATAGATGACCGGGCTTTGCCGCACCGGCCCGGTATAGCGCAGCGGGCCATACTCGATGCTCTCGCCGCCGTGCGCATGGGGCTGCGGTTCGGGCGGCGGGGCATCCTCGGCCAGCGCGAAATCGGCTGCGGTGGCGGTGCCGAAAAACGCCGCCACCTCGGCCGCGGCGGCTGCGGTGCCGTCGGGGCTGTTCGCCCGGCCGGGCGCGACCGAGCCGGTGATCCGCCCGCGCCAGGGCAGCGCCGGCTGGTCGGGCGCGTCGCTATGGGGGTCGGGGCGGCCGTTGCCTTGCATCTGGTCCATCAGGATGAACGGGTAATACATCACCTCCAGCCCGTCGCCCGTCATCGCCGCGATCGCCTCGATCACCGACTGGTCGGTGGGGGTGCCGCCATAGACCGGGTTGTCGCCCGCGTCGCGCGGCACCATCTGCGCATTCGCCCGCGTCAGCCCCGCCACCTGCCAGGGCGTGCTCAACCCGTCGAAGAGCCCGCCCTCGACCTTCGGGCGGATGGAACAGGCGCCACAGCGCAGATCGTCGCCGAACCAGCTGACCACCAGCGACACCGCCTTGCAGCCCGGCATCTCGCCCCTGAGATCGTCGAGCGCGACCTCGAAATCGGTCCGCCCAGAGGGGGTGTTCATGTTCGCGATCTGCGCCTCGAATATCGACGCACCCGCCGTCACCCCGCTGGTCGCCAGCACATATTCGCCGCTGCCCGGCAGGAGCGCCACGCCGCGCACGGCGTGGGCGGGGTCCAGCTCGGCCCCTTTCAGCCCGCGCGCCACCGGGCGCACCACCTCGAAGGTGAATTGCGGCACCCGGTTGCCGAACTCGGCCAGTTGCAGGTCCTCGATCACCACGTAGGCGGTGCCGCGATAGGCCGGCACCGTGCCCGCACCCTCGACCGCCTCGATCCCGGCATCGGGCAGCTGCTCGGCCGAGCCGGGATAGACCCGCATGTTCAGGCTGTCGCGCTCCATCTCGACCCCGTCGGCCCAGATACGCCCCACCCGCGCGATCTCGCCCTCGCAGAGCGCGATGGCGAGGCTCACCGAATAGCTGTAGCTCACCTGCGTCGGCTGCGCCGGCGCGCCCTTTCCGCCGCCGCCGCTCACGGTCGCCCTTTCCTTGAATTCGGTCGCCCAGATGACGTTGCCTGCGACCCGCATGCGGCCATAGACCCGCGCGATGGCGTCGCCCTCGCCGGTGCCGGTCAGGCGCAGGCGGCTGACGCGGCCGGTCTCGACCACCTCGGACCCCTGCCCCATCAGCCGCTGGTCGATCGAGCGCCCGATGGCGGCGCCGGCAAAGCGGCCCACGGCGGCCATCGACAGCCCCAGCACCGTGCCCCCGATCGACCCGCCGATGGCTGCACCGGCGGCGGAAAGCAGTATCGTCGCCATTCTTAATCCTCCTGCGGAAAAGCGAAGCGCGCCACGATCCGGCGCCGCCAGGGGGCGCTGAGCGGGCTTTCGACCACGCCGTGCCCGCTATAGGCATGGATGAAACTCGCGGCCGCGCCGGTCTCGGCCTGCAGCCCCAGGTGCTTGGCCACCGCGCCCGCGCGCATCCGGAACAAGAGCAGGTCGCCCGGCGCCTCGACGTCCGGCGGCCGCACCGCGAAGTGCCGCCGCGCCGCGTGCCAGAGCGTTTCCTCGCCCGATACCTCGGACCAGTCGAAACTGTAGGCCGGCACGGCCTCGGGCTCGGCACCCTTCAGCTCGCGCCAAATCCCGCGCACCAGGCCCAGGCAATCCGCCCCCGCGCCCCGGCACGAGGCCTGATGCCGGTAGGGCGTGCCGATCCAGGCGCGCGCGCACCGCACCGCCGCCTGGCCCGGATCGCTCATGACCGGCGGCTCCCGCCATCGAGCCGGCGTTCGCGGCTGGGATCGGTCAGAGACCAGTCGTCGCCGGGAATGTCGGGGAAACCCTGGAAGTTCATAAAATTGTTGAACTTGAACCGGCAGGTTTCGGCGCGCTTGTCGCAACCCGCCACCAGCTTGACCCGATCCCCCGGCGCGATGGCCGCGCGCAGCGGGTGCCACAGCGCGACCGTCCGCGCGCCGCCCTCCAGCCGATCGTGCTTGATCGTTCCCGACAGCCCCTGCGCCGCGCCGCCTAGCACGATGAGCCGGCCGAACCGGAACCAGCCCGCCGCCCAGGCGTCGAGATCGCCGAGACCAAAGACGCGCCGCCCGGCGACCGAGACCACCGCCACCTCGACACTGTGATCGGGGCCGGAAAGGTCGACACCGCACGCACTGTCGCCCAGCACCGCGCCGCAGGGTTTCTGATAGACCCGTCCCTCCGGCTGGTTGAGCGCATCGGTAAGTCCGCGCAATTCGGCCTCGAAGGCGCCGCCGGCGCGGCGCATCTCGCCGATACGGGCGCGATAGAGCAACCGGCGCTGGGCCGCGTCCTGCCAGTTCACCAGCCAGGCGCGCACCTCGGCCCCGTCATAGCGGCCGGCCTCGATATCGGCCTCGCGGATGGCGGCGTCGCTCAGCGCACCCATCGCCTCGGTGTTGTCGACCGACAGGCCGGTGCCCTGCTGCAGCGCCAGGGCGCTCAGCCCGGTGTCGGCACGAAACGCGATCCCGTCGAATTCGAGCGGCCCGTCGTGATCGGTGAACCCCATCTCGACGCCGTCGCGACGCCGCACCGCCCAGCAATGGCACAGCGTCGTGCGTCCGCTTTCCAGATGCGCTTGCAATCCGGCATCGGGCCCGCTCATACCCGCACCTCGACCACCGGCACGCTCGGCGCGTCGCCGGCTTGAAAACTCGCCAGACTGGTCTCGATCCGGTCGGTCCCGAAGCGCACCGGCACGTCGAATTCGAACCCGGCGAAGATCTGCGCGCCCTTGCCCGGCGGATGCTCGAACGTAACCATGCCGGTCGCGGTATCGAGCGTATAGTGCACGCCCTCGCGCTGCGGCACGTCGCCCAGCGCCACCCGCACCGTGCCCGCAACCGGTTTGGCAATCGGTCGCTCGTACCCGTGCGGCCCGGAACGGTAGTGCTTGATCAGCTGGAACGCCACAGCCGCCCCGTCGCCCACCCCGATCAACTGATCGTCCGCTGCCGGTTCGGCGCGAGCGGGGCAGGACTTGAAATCGGTCCAGTCCTTCCAGCGGAACCCGTAAACCTGCCCCTGCCGGGCCTCGAAAAAGGCGATCAGGGTCTCGATATCGTCGAGGCTGCGCAGCGCGACGCCGGCGTCAAAGCGCCGGCGCGAATACCGCCAGGGGGTGTTGCGTTCCTCGAACCCGTTGGCGAGCGTCACCACATCGGTATGGCGCTCGGGTCCGCCGACCGAGCCAAAGCTCAGCGATGTCGGAAACCTTACCTCGTGAAATCCCATCCCTGCCCCTCCTTCTCAGCGGTTGCGGTTGCCGCGGGCGATGGCGCGGCTCAGCTCGGCCGCGATCTGCCCGCGGCTGCGGCGAAAGCCCTCGGCATCCGGGGTATGCACGTTCATCACCACGCTCACCGGCCGCCCGCCGCCCTCGGCCCGCACCCCGAGCTTGCCGTCGCGCCCGCGCGCCAGCGGCATGATCGCCTCGGGCCCGGCCTCGCCCATCAGCCCCATCCCGCGGCGCATGGGAAAGGGCGTCGGCCCGCTCACCACCGCGCCGCGGGCGAAGGGCATCACCCGCCCCTGGGCAAAGCCCGCGCCCTTCTCGAAAGGCAGGATGCCACCCACCAGCGCTCCCACGCCCTCGGCAATGAGCCCGCCGACATGGTTCGTCACCGGCCGCATCGCCGCGTTGAAGGCGGCATTGATCATCGACTGCGCCAGGCTGCGCAACGCCTCGGACAGGCTGTCGCCCTCGACCACGGCGCCGCGGATCGCCGCATTCAGCCCCTTGCCGATGCCGCGCTCCAGCGTCGCCACATCCTGTCCGGTACCGACAAAGGTCTCGCGCATGCGCGCCATCTCGGCGTTGAAGGCCGCGGCCATGCCGGCGGCGTGACCGAGATTGTCCTCCATCGCCTCTATCTGCAGATCGAATTCCCCGTCCCGCTCGAAACTATCCATCGCACTTGTCCTTCCCGTCGTCGGGGAAATCCCGCATCAGCTCGTCGAGCCGCCCGCGCCTGAGCGGCGCCATGCCGCCCGGCCCGCCCAGCATCATCTCCAGTTCCGCAGGCGTCAGCGCCCAGAACTCCGCCGGGCTGAGGCCCAGCCCGCGCAGCCCCGCGCGCATCAATGCCGGCCAGTCGACCGCGCTCATGTCCCCGCCCCCGGCGCCATGAAAGCGCGCGCCAGGAGTTCCGCCGCCGCGCGCGCCGCGCCCAGCGCTCCGCCCTCGATCTCGGCCGAAACCAGATCGGCCGCGCGCCCGCGCCAGCCCCCGCCCCTCAGCCCCGCCACGATCAGCGCCAGCACGTCGCGGCCGGAAAAACCGCCGTTCTCGAAGCGCTCGACCAGTTCGACCA
>CAZNMK010000057.1:0-1685 GCA_964574045.1 uncultured Roseovarius sp.
GTGGCCTCGAGCACCCCGTCGAGCGCCCCGCGCCAGCCGGCATGGGCGGCACCGATCACGCTGGCCTGCGCGTCGGCGAAGAGCACCGGCTGGCAGTCGGCGGTCAGCACCGCCAGTGCCAGGCCCGGCCGGTCGGTGACCATCGCATCGGCGGTCCGGCGGCCGGGCGAGGGGCCCTCGATCACCGCCACATCGGCCGAATGCACCTGATGCAGGGTCACCAGCGCCTGCGCATCGACCCCCAGAGCGGCGGCGGCACGGGCACGGTTGATCTGGACGATCTCGGCCTGATCGCTCGATCCCAACCCGCAGTTGAGCCCCGCGAAGATGCCCGACGACGCCCCGCCGCGTCGGGTAAAGAACCCGTGTCGCAGGGGTGCCAGACAGTCGGCGGTGAGGATTTCCAGCGTCATGCGTCCAGTCCGGGCGGCGGGGCTTCGGTTTGGGGAAACAGCGCCATCGCCTTGAACAGCGTCCCCATTTCGGCGGGATGGGTCAAGCGCCGATGCGCGGCGATATGCGCCTCGAGCGCGGCGCCCGTCATCCCCTGCGCCAGCGCCTGCGCCCGCTGCGTGATGCCGAGGCGTTCCAGGAACACGCCCTGCGGCGTCAGCCGGCTGGCCGCACAGGGCCGGGCGGCGCGCGCCAGCGCCTCGAAATCGACATGCGCGGTCAGATCGGCCTTGCCCGGATCGGCCAGCGGGTCGGCATGTTCGTGCCCCCGCACCGCCTGCAACGTGTCGCCGAGCGAACGCCAGTCGCCATAATCGACGATCACCGCCGCCCCGCCCAAGGCGGCGATTCGGGTGCCGATTTCCGCGGCGACCGCCTGTGCCACGGGCGAAAATTCGACGATATCGCCGTCCGACGTATCCCCCAGCCGGTGCGCCAGCTGCGGCAGCGGCGTGGGATCGCTCAGCCCCAGGCACAGCGCGCCGTCGCGCAGCCCCACCACCCGTTCGCGCCATGCCGCGCCGTCGCGCACCGCCTGCCGGATCGGCAGCGCGTCGAAGAATTCGTTGGCAACCAGAAAGAGCGGCAGGTCGGGCAGGGTGGTGACGGTATCATGCCATGCGATGTCATCCCGCCCCAGTGTCGCCGCCTGCGCCTGCCGCAGCGCGGGCGAGGTCTCGACAAGGTGCAATTGCAGCGCGTCGTGAAAGCCGGGCACCGCGCTTGTGGCGCGCAGCAGGTCGGCCATCAGCGTGCCCCGCCCCGGCCCCGGCTCGGCCAGGGCAAAGGGGGCCGGCGCGCCCTGATCCAGCCAGGCTTGCGCCAGCGCGAGCCCCACCAGCTCGCCGAACATCTGCGACATTTCGGGCGCGGTGGTGAAATCGCCGGCCGTGCCCAGCGGGTCGCGGGTGGTGTAGTATCCCAGCTCGGGATCGCCCAGGCAGGCGGCCATGTAATCGGCCACCGTCATCGGCCCGTCGGTGCCGATCCGGCGGGCCAGCCTTTGTCCGAGGGGGGTCACGCCGGTCCGGTCCGGGCACGTATCAGCAGCCAGCCCCCCAGCGCGATCATCGGCAGCGACAGGATCTGCCCCATCGTAAGCCCGTAGCCCTGCACATGCAGCGCCAGCCCCAGCGGGTTGTCCGCGGTCACGAACTGGGCGTCGGGCTGGCGCACGAACTCGACCGCGAAACGCGCCAGCCCGTAGCCGGCAAAGAAGACGCCCGTCAGCG